>NZ_JAUBDI010000040.1:0-6265 GCF_033253735.1 Sporosarcina saromensis
TAAGTGAATAGAGTGAAACTCTGTTCGCTTATGACAAGGCGAACAAGCAAAGCGCGTTAGCTTGAATATACAATTAGCTATGAAACTCAATTCAATGTGTCCAATTTCTTGACAGAGTATCAGAGATGATGAATACCACTATTGAACTTAAGGCAGCCGCGAATATTTTAGGGGTTCATTCAAAAGCAAATATGTTAAATTTATTAAAGAAAAATACCTTCCCAAATGCTTTTAAATTCAATAATAGTTGGAGAATACCAGTTGGTGATATAGATAACTTTTCATCGAAATTTAAGGATTGTTTAAGTACAATGCAAGTCGTCGAAAGACTAGGTTATAAATCAGAATTTCCAGTTCATCAATTGATAAAAGAATCTATTTTCCCTGATGCATTTAAAGAAAATGGTCGATGGTGGATACCATTATCAAATATCGAAGCGCTCGAAAAGGGGCAATCCCAATTACTGTGCACTGCCCAAGTGGCACAAAGATTGAATCTGTCAAACGCCCAAGTTATCGGATTAATACAAAAGGACGCCTTCCCAAATGCCTTTAAAAGAAACTTGGGAAAGTGGAGTATCCCAATAAAAGATATTGAGAAATTTGAGGAAAGATATAACACTGATGACTCCATAGATCTTGGTGAAGCATCTAGGAGGTTGGGTTATCAATCACAAACAAAAATAAGAGACTTATTAAAAGATGGTCACTTTCCAAATGCTTATAAATTCGGAGGGAAGACGTTGATCCCACTTGCAGATTTCGGGAAAGTCCAAAAAGCCCTTGAGAAGAGAAAAAAAGAAAAACAAATAAAACAAAAGCTACCTCCAGAGAATCCGGAGAATCATGAAAAGTTATTGAACACTGTAGGGCTTAATGAAGCTGCTCAAATGTTAGGATTTCAATCAAGGCAAGCCGTGTCGTATCAGTTGAAAAAAAATAGCTTTCCAAATGCATTTAAGTTCAATAATAGTTGGCGAATTCCAATTAGCGATATAGATAACTTTTTATTGAAAGTAAAGGATTGTTTAAATACAACTCAAGCTACCGATAGATTGGGTTATAAGGCAGAATTCTCCGTACACCAATTGATAAAGAAGTCTATTCTACCAGATGCTTTTAAAGCTAATGGACAGTGGTGGATACCAATACCAAATATTGAGGTGATTGAAAAACAACAATCTCAATCACTAGGCACAACTCAAGTCATGCAACGATTGAATCTGAAATCCAGTGCGACAGTTACGGAACTAATCCACAAAGATAAAATTCCGAATGCTTTCAAAGATGTTTTTGGCAAATGGAGAATCCCGTTAAAGGATATTGAGGAATACGAAGAGAGTCTAAACACTGATAATGCCATAGATCTTGAAGAAGCTGCTAAAAGATTGGGGTATCGTTCACTTACTAAGGTTAGAAGTTTATTGGAAAATAATCACTTCCCAAGTGCCTATAAATCTGGACGGAAAATTTGGATCCCCCTAACAGATTTTGAAGTAATCCAGGGGGACTTTCAGAAAAGGGAAAAAGCTAAAAAGAAAAAATCAATAATAGAAAAAGTTAAAAAAGAAAAACAAAAAATAGAAAAAAACAAAAAAGAAAAAGCTGAAAAAAAAGTTCAAGAACCGATAGTAGTTACAATTAGCACTTCCGGTTTCCTAAATTCTTCTGAAGTGGAAAGGAAATTAAAAGTAGGAAGGGACGCAATACTTCAAAAGCTACAAAAAGGAGAGTTTATAAAAGCATTTAAACAAGAAGGAAAGTGGTGGATTTCAGAAGCCGATGTTGAAAAGTGGGGAAAAGAAATTGAGGAAAGAAGGCGTTTAGAGAAAGGTACTTTATCAATTGCAGAGGCAGCTAAAAGATTAGGAAAAACTAACGTTGCAGTAAGTCAAATGGTTACAGCGTCAAAAAAGTTTCCTAATGCCTTTAAAATAGGGGGCACTTGGCGCATACCGATATCCGATGTAGATGAACTTGCAATAATCTTAAAAGAGGCTAGCAAAAAAGTTGATTTTGCACCCAAAAAGGCGTTTGAAGAATTGATTAGCTTTATTGATTCCGTGGATATCGGTGAAAAGCTTAAAGAAACTAAGATACTTTATAAGCAGTTTTGCTTACTTCAAATAAATAATATGAATGGTACATCAAGATACAAAAGAAATCGTGTTCGTTTGTTGGAAAGCCTTTATGAAAAATTAACGACCTTAATTAAAAATGAGATTTATCTTGTTTCTTCCGATGTCATATCAAGTATATTAGGTGTAAATTCGGTATTGCGCCAACACGAGAAAAAGGTATTGATAGTTTTTTTAAGGCATGTTTATCATCAAAAAGATATAGAACCGGAACAGGAATTTAGCTTGATAAGTTCCACTGACAAGAAAAATCAACAAGAGATATATTCCCCTGAATTATTCCATGAAATCTACCAGTACGTGAAGGGGATAGATAGACATATACCAAACGCACTATGGGATCGCTGTTACGCAAACATGTGGGCATATACAATCTTACTACTTACTGACTTCATTAGAGGGCAGGACTTGATCCTAAACACTCCCAACATCGATTTGGAGGAAGTAAATATCGATTCATTCGATTGGTTTGTTAAAAATGAATTAACCGAATACCAATCACAAACAATTATCAATCAACTCTATACTCACTTTCGCTATAAGAGAACAAGTAAAACGGATGAATTACTTACATTTATTGTGGCTCCAGATTTAATAGCGCCTTTAGCAACTGCATTAATCATTTCAGAATTACATCGAAGGTTTGAGGAAGGTGATTTGCTTTTAGATAGTTTTTTGGAAGGCAAGTTTAACGATATTAGAACACAAGGAAAAATGAGACATCGTAACTTTTTTAATAAGATTAAAAGTACTTCAGAATTTAAATTTAGCTCCCTTATGATGAATAGATCCGTTGCAACATATCTATTTTATTCTGTGACTGAAGAAGAAGGGCAAGATAGCGACTTAGCTTTACATCTTACGCAAGTATCAAGATCGCATAAAAGCCCGGATACGACAAGCCAGTACATTCAGGCTACTAATAAAGATGGGTCGATTAATAGGGTATCCTATAACCTTTTTAAACGGGGACATTTTGGTTGGCTATACAATTATCTAATCTTATATGTTTCGCAGTTTCAGGGCATGCAGGACACGTTAGAACAGCGAAGTAATCTTATTGAACAAGTAAGGCAAGAAATATCTCCATTTGAGTTAGAAAGTGTTGCTAAGTTCGTCAATAATAGCTTAGCCCCAATGCCTTTGAAAAATCAAACTGATAGTATGGAGACTTTGCTAGAGAACATTTATAAAAAAAGACAATCGGTCATTTCCAAGTTGAAAGAGTATTCGAAAGAGGAAATTCGGGAAATTATAACAAGGTTAGCCAATGGGGATCTTCCATCCAAAAATGAACATGCTCAGTGTTTAGTTTTTCCTAATTGCAAAAATCCGAAGCTATCGAATTGCTTTTCGTGTGAATATGTCATCCCAGGAAATTTAATGCTTATCCAATTGAATGAAGAGTTGGGCCGGCTTGTTACAACAATTGAAGAAGCGACGAATGATGTGATTTTACGAAGAGAGTCAAGATTTTTAATGCACGCATTATTCATATGGAAAGAAGCACGTCTCGAATTTGGAGATGAAAGAGTCAAAGCTTATATTGACATCGAGAAGACATGGAAACAGATTGAGGATGTGGCTCATAAAATTTTGGTGGATTAATGGAAAGCAGGTGTTTCAATGGAAATTCGAGTAACAATTGATTCCCTCAACCCAAATGAAGTGATTGAAAGAAAGCAAAATGTTAAGTTCGACACCTTTGATATAAAGCAATATAAAAAAATGTTTGAGCAACTTGTAGAAGGAAATCATGTTATTGGTTCATTCGACCAACCGCACTGGAAATTACCCTGCAATATAGCGGATCATCCAATGATAGTCTCGTTCGATATCGAAGTTTATCATAAATTCAATACAGCACTCAAGGCTTATTCTATCGTTCGATTATTATCTGGAAGAACCCCTATTGCGATTTACAATGAACTTGCTTTAATAAAGAAGGCAATACTCGAAAGTAATGGATTTACATCTTCCGACAAGTTAGAGTCGTTATTAGAACTCCAAAGCCAAACTTACAAGTATCAAGGATATCGAATGTCTATTGATATAAAACGTTTTCTTTCCTTTTACAAAGTTACTAACTACAAGGAAATCATTGATATTTGTAGTAATCATCAAACTTACAAAGGCACTGCAAGGGAGTTACCTGCCTTTGAAGATATTATGATTTTTGATGATATCGTTAATGATTACTTTCAAAACCACCCAACCGAGGAAACTTTGGAGTACTTTCCAATTATGTTGTGGTGGCTGCTAACGAATACTCTACCGATGCGTCCTACTGAATTTTTATTGTTGGAAAAGGATTGCTTACAATTCAACGAAAACTACGCATCACCTTACAGAATTACAATACCTAGAATAAAAAACAAATCGAATTCGCCTGGTTTTGAACTTCGTATGGATTCTATTGAAATTGACGAGAAAGCGTACATCTTCATAAAAAATGCTATACAATTGTTGGAAACAATCGATTCGGAATCTAGGTATTTATTTCCAGTGGAACTACTATGGGCATACCGTAAAGTCAAAATACCAAAGAAAAATGAACGAATTAATCGAAGAGATTTTGATTTACTAAAAAAACATTTTTATGAAAAGGTCGTTGAAGGTATTTATGGTAAGTATGACCTTGAGAGAATAAAGTCAGGAGACACAAGACATTTTGCTATCATCAATATGGCACTACAAGGCTTCAATATGCTCTCTATAGCAAGAATGGCTGGTCATGACGTAATTAAGAGTCAGTTTAGTTATTACTCACACGCGGAGCATTTTGCACAATCCTATGTTTATCGTTTAGCTCAGAAAAGGGTGGAAAATACTATCACTAGTGATATGAGCAGTGGTATTTTTGGATGGAAAAGATATGTTTACGATAAAGGAAAGTCGATTGATATTAATACGTTAGAAAACATTGTAGGGCGTGTGAAGCACGGATACTGCACTGAGCAAAAAGATGTTTTTCCCGAAACTTGTATAGAACACTGTGAGTTTTGTTCGAACTATGTATTTAAACCTAGCTTAAATGAACAAACAGGAGCAATTACGTGGTTATCGGACTCATCAAGAAGTCTTGAAGGGAAAATCCGTGAATCCATTGAATTAATGAAAGATTTATCGATGAATTTATCTAAAATATACAGGCAAGGAAATGATGATTTATTAAAATCAACATCCCGAAATTTAATGGCATACATGGATATGAAAGCAATGATTGACTCAAAAGTTATGGGGGCTGATGCGTTTGGCCAAGAGCAATAAAAGCCAAAGTCGAGGAAGACCAAAAGAATGGACGAATGAGGAGTTAAAACAGTTGGCATTAGAAACGAAATATAAATGCCATGGTAAGAAGCTAACTCCATCTCTTCTCGAGAAGGAGACAAAGGTAGGTCGGAACACATGGACTCGCCGTCTCAAGGACTACATTGACGAATTGAATGAACCTGTTATCGCCGCTATCCCGTTAAGCAGTAGTAACGAAACGATTCTACCTAGTGTTGACTTGATCTTTAAGAAATACGATAAAAATGAGCTAGCCTTGAAAAATGAATTACTTGATTTGGAAATCTTGCTGTATGATTTCTACAAGGAATTACAGGAATACAAAGAAAAAGAGGAACGCTATCAGAATGGACAAGCTGAAGTTCAATCATTAAAAGATGAAGTAGCAAAACAGAGAAAGCGTGCTGCACACTATGAGCAGCTTTATAATAACATTGTCGTATCAAGTGTATATCCGCATTTGCAAGGTATTCAAGACTCGCAAATAGGAAAATTAAATATTACTGAGAAACTAATTGATATGGAAAAATATAAGATGAAAAATGCCGACTTGGAGGACTTATCAGTATACTTTCCTGACACTGTTATTAATGAAGAGCCGGAAGATAGTAAAAACGAGAAGAAAAGCAAAAATATGAAAAGCTTGTTGAATCGATTTGATTTATAGTTATAGTTCAAGAATTGTACTGTGTGGATTTTTTTTGCCAAACGAATGAATGAATTTCATAATTACCAGCCTATGTCTCCCAAGGGTTTGTAGACACAAAAAAGGAAGTACCTCCCCAAGTCTTGTATAATGGTAGTCGACGAAAACATTCCATAAAGACTGGAGGGGT
>NZ_JAUBDI010000041.1:0-3921 GCF_033253735.1 Sporosarcina saromensis
CCGCCGGCTTCCTTCAGATTCCACCTCACGATGAACACCCTTGCCTTAAGCTAACAGTTCCTACTGCCAAGCCTGTAGTGGACTTTCACCACCAAGTTATAGCCCATGCCGGGCGCACAACAACAAAAAGGTCAACTTCTCAACAAAAATGAGAAATTGACCTTTGGAATATGCGAAAAACAAAACATCCATTTGTGTATTGTGAAATTTACTAGGGGAAAATTGATTTAACTACTGGATACAAACCACTAGCTAACATCCCAG
Source organism: Sporosarcina saromensis (assembly GCF_033253735.1). Lineage (NCBI taxonomy): Bacteria > Bacillati > Bacillota > Bacilli > Caryophanales > Caryophanaceae > Sporosarcina > Sporosarcina saromensis. The sequence goes on from NZ_JAUBDI010000041.1 coordinate 265, forward strand.
CAGTCACCAATACGTTAACAGTATCTGCCCCTACCCAATTATCATACCAATTAGTATAAAACATCAATAACCCTAGTTAAACTCCTTTTCCAATTTCCTCCGTCATTCCTGGCAGTTCCTCGTCTGTTGCACCAACGTAAAATTCATTTCCACTAATGGGAAAAAGAATGACCAATATCATAGCACATATCCATCTTTTCATTCATTTCACCCTTTTCTTCAAGAAAAAATTAATGATATTATTAGCACAAAATAACTGTAAGGTTTAATAATCAAGTAGAGAAATTAGAACGTGCTATATAGATATACCCAGACTCTCTATAAACAAAATATACTCAATAAAAAACCTTAGCCATGGAATACTTGGTAATTTTTTTATTTAAAAATATATAAATATAAGTGCTATTCTTTCTAAAATTAGAAATTGTTGTCAACTAAATAATTTTGAATAAGTGTTACAACTTCAACAGCTTGCTCAATCATTTCATCACTCAAATTTTCTTTGTATTCAATATTTGTTTCAGCAAATGTTGTTGTCTGAATAAAAATACCCTTCGCGGTAAAGTTCTCAATATAAACATTAGGGAAAAATTCAACAGCTTGCTCTGAATTTATAGATGGTTCAATTCTGTTAACACTATAATATTGTTTATCTTTTATAGATGGATTAAAAACGAAATCAACTTTTGTAATAATTTTATTTTTCTTAATTAAAATTGATATTTTTTTTGGCTTTAATGCATTATTTTCAACAACATCTATAGTATCTTTTGTCCAAATTTTTTTAGGATTTCCAGGATAAACTGTAACATGTATAGGTAGAACCTCTAAATTTTCGTATTTCTTTTTTAAGGCACTATCCACAATTTCTTTTGTAACCAAGTTAAATTCTTCGTAGGTAAGATTTTTATTAGTATCGTTTGAAGTCAATTCCTTATTTAAAAAAAAGAAAACTAGAATAGCAATTGTGAGCATTAAAAATATTAGTAAAAATCTTTTCAATGACATTTGAGTCCTCCAATACTTATAGGAATAACATAGTTGTAGCTAGAATATAGAGTTTTATCTACATAGTAGGATTTTTAAGTATCAGAAACAAGAGTTTCCCTGTTAGATTTATTTCCACAGGGAAACCTCTATTATTATTAAATATTACTTAACTAAACTTTGTGATTTCCTATTATCTAATTATAAACTACTGGGCCAAAGTGAATATAGGTGCCATCATATTTTTGATATGGTATTCTTGAACTTATACTTTTATTAATGTAACCTGTTCTACCAGTTACATCTTGCCATTTGTATTGTAAAGTACCAGTTGTGGCAATACCGTGGGCATATATTTTAACATATCCTGTTTTATTAAGTTGAACACCTCTTTTAAATTTTGCAACTACTGCATTACTAGTACTTGATTCTCTAGCGATTGTAGTACTTGCGCTTGCTTCAACTCTCTGACCAATAATACTAAATTCTGCTGTGCCTGAAACAGTACCTGATACCGTCCAAGTAATAGTTTTACTTGAATTATATTCTAATTCTATTTCTGCTGAAGTGGCGCCACGGGAATCAAAAGTTACCTTTGCCAATTCAAAAGCTGTATTACTATTAACTACTGTCTTAGGATTATAGCTAACAGGCCATTCTCTATAAGTACTACTTTGGGGGGAAATTAAATTATCTCCTCCAGTATTTAAAGATGTATTTGAATCCATATAATTTAATAAATCTTGATTAGTTGCTTCAATTGCTTTTTGTTGAATCTCTTCGTCAGAATAATAAATTAAACTATTAGATCCATTTTCTTTAGCAAATATCGATGTAGTAAATGTAAGAGATAATAAAATACTTGTAAATAACATTGTAAACTTCTTCATACACCATACCACTCCTCTTGTAATATTGTTATTAACAACACCTTTGAAATTTCAAAATTTCTTTGGTAACTACGAATATTAAGTTTTAATTGGACTAAAATGCTTAGTATCAACCATCTTCTTTTAGATCTAAATATTGCATTATGGGGTACAGATTAACTAGAATCGATTTGGTAATGATTCTTTTGGTTAAAACCAAAAAGCTTATATGAAACATACAACAAAATCTCTAATAATAAAGAACGTCGGCCGACTAATCTTATAGTTCAATTGTTTCATGTAACAAGATGATTTGTAAAGTTCTTTTTTTTGCACAAATGCGATGAAAAACATGCTATTAATAACATGTTTTTCATCGCATTTGTGCAAATATATACATTTTGTTCTCATATTAAATTTTTCCCAATTATTCATGGTTGTCGGGACCTTTAAGGAAGTCGTCCGTTAAGTCGTAGAATTGTCAGCGGATGAAATCCGACCGTTTGGTAACGCCGATACGCATGCGAGGAGTAGAGTTCTATAATCATTGCTTGGTTTGCCGTTTTAGGACAATTGAGTCGTCTCTGTCAAACCATGGATAAGAAGACTGGAAAGCCGGTAGGTTTCGCGAGGATCTTATTAAAAACCGGATCGGCTGTCAAATGATTCACCGTATCATCGAACTAATAGGGGTAGCGTCAGGAAAATGCGGATTTACAACGGTAAGAAAATGTTCGTAAATTATCCGGCCTTCAAAACGAAAACCGGATTCTATTTAAACTTTATAATAATTACCAAGATATTAACTTCTCTTTTTATTTTTAGAGTCTTTTTTAGCAGTACCATTAAAATTTTAAGAGTATTAATCTTAATTCCTATATTTATCTCACTCTTTTTTCTAAACGCCTCTTCTAAATCAATATCGAGCTTGTTGGCAAGATAAAAAAGATTCCATAATTATTTTAAACATGCTTTCTTAGTTATAAAGGGCTTGATAATCTCTCCGCATCCTAGTGAATATTATAATATTCACTAAGAGACTAAAGAGCTGATTTCTTACTTGAAAGGAATCGGTTGTTATTTTAATTAGTGTTAGATTATTTAGAAAAGGATGCTTAGAGTTATCCATTCCTTCGGATATTTGAAGTATTATTTTACTAATTTCCAAAAGTTTGGCCCATAGTTATTGTTCTTAATAAAAATTTCTAATTCATTAAAAGGCAAGGTTTCTCCTACTTTTAATTTATAGATTTTATTATTGATAGGGGAACCAAAAGAAATATCTAATTGTTTTTCATTGAGATTAAATAGTATAGAATGAACAGTTCCGAAATTTTCCTCAAAATTGTGTACTGTTACACCATTAGGGTATTCCTTTAACATTAATTGTTGTAATTCATTCTTTGTAATAAAATTATTATTTTCTAAGTTGTTTTTCAGGAAATTATAACGCATTTCAGATTGTTCTAATTTCCCGCGTTCTAACTTAATTATTTCTGGCATTACAGCATGATTGGTTGCAATCAAAAATCCTGATTTTTTATTGCCTCTTTCTACAACCTTTTTTCCATCATAAGTTTCTATTAAAGCTGCGTTACCATTTGCATCTGCTAGAAGCAAATTCATATTTGTTCCAATAGGCATATTCTCTAAATAAGTAATTCCTTCCTCAACATCTTTGTATTTGGCAAGTAGGAAATGCATAGTTTGGCAGTTAAAAATGTAGCTACTTGCCAACATCCATTTTATCGATTTAGTAAAGATTCTTTATGACGAAAACTCTCTCGATTAAATACTATTA
>NZ_JAUBDI010000042.1:0-1520 GCF_033253735.1 Sporosarcina saromensis
AATCCGTATAAAGGTTAAGTTAGAAAGGGCGCACGGCGGATGCCTTGGCACTAGGAGCCTATGAAGGACGGCACTAACACCGATATGCTTCGGGGAGCTGTAAGTAAGCTTTGATCCGAAGATTTCCGAATGGGGAAACCCACTGCCCGTAATGGGGTAGTACGTTTACGTGAATACATAGCGTAAACGAGGCACACCCGGAGAACTGAAACATCTAAGTACCCGGAGGAAGAGAAAGAAACATCGATTCCCTTAGTAGCGGCGAGCGAAACGGGAAGAGCCCAAACCAGGAAGCTTGCTTCCTGGGGTTGTAGGACACTCTATACGGAGTTACAAAGGGCTGGATTAGACGAAGCGACCTGGAAAGGTCCGCCATAGCGGGTAAAAGCCCTGTAGTCGAAAGTCCAGCCCCTCCAGAGTGGATCCTGAGTACGGCGGAACACGTGAAATTCCGTCGGAATCCGGGAGGACCATCTCCCAAGGCTAAATACTCCCTAGTGACCGATAGTGAACCAGTACCGTGAGGGAAAGGTGAAAAGCACCCCGGAAGGGGAGTGAAAGAGAACCTGAAACCGTGTGCCTACAAGTTGTCAGAGCCCGTTAATGGGTGATGGCGTGCCTTTTGTAGAATGAACCGGCGAGTTACGATTCCATGCAAGGTTAAGCAGCGAATGCGGAGCCGCAGCGAAAGCGAGTCTGAATAGGGCGAATGAGTATGGGGTCGTAGACCCGAAACCAGGTGATCTACCCATGTCCAGGGTGAAGGTAAGGTAACACTTACTGGAGGCCCGAACCCACGTACGTTGAAAAGTGCGGGGATGAGGTGTGGGTAGCGGTGAAATTCCAATCGAACCTGGAGATAGCTGGTTCTCTCCGAAATAGCTTTAGGGCTAGCCTCAAACGAAAGAATCTCGGAGGTAGAGCACTGTTTGGACTAGGGGCCCATCCCGGGTTACCGAATTCAGACAAACTCCGAATGCCGATGATTTATGTTTGGGAGTCAGACTGCGGGTGATAAGATCCGTAGTCGAGAGGGAAACAGCCCAGACCGCCAGTTAAGGTCCCCAAGTATCCGTTAAGTGGAAAAGGATGTGGCGCTGCCCAGACAACCAGGATGTTGGCTTAGAAGCAGCCACCATTTAAAGAGTGCGTAATAGCTCACTGGTCGAGTGGCGCTGCGCCGAAAATGTACCGGGGCTAAACGGATCACCGAAACTGCGGATTGACATCTTAGATGTCAGTGGTAGGAGAGCGTTCCAAGGGCGTTGAAGCTAGATCGTAAGGACTGGTGGAGCGCTTGGAAGTGAGAATGCCGGTATGAGTAGCGAAAGAAGGGTGAGAATCCCTTCCACCGAATGCCTAAGGTTTCCTGAGGAAGGCTCGTCCGCTCAGGGTTAGTCGGGACCTAAGTCGAGGCCGAAAGGCGTAGACGATGGAGAACAGGTTGATATTCCTGTACCACCTCCCCGCCGTTTGAGCAATGGGGGGACGCAGTAGGATAGGGTGAGCGCGCTGTTGGT
>NZ_JAUBDI010000042.1:1620-2981 GCF_033253735.1 Sporosarcina saromensis
ATGCGCGTCTAAGCAGTGAGGTGTGGAACGAGGCAAATCCCGTTCCTATAACATTGAGCTGTGATGGCAAGGGGAATTATTCCCTGGAGTCCCTGATTTCACACTGCCAAGAAAAGCCTCTAGCGAGGCGGGAGGTGCCCGTACCGCAAACCGACACAGGTAGGCGAGGAGAGAATCCTAAGGTGATCGAGAGAACTCTCGTTAAGGAACTCGGCAAAATGACCCCGTAACTTCGGGAGAAGGGGTGCTCTGGTAGGGTGAATAGCCCGAGAGAGCCGCAGTGAATAGGCCCAGGCGACTGTTTAGCAAAAACACAGGTCTCTGCAAAACCGTAAGGTGACGTATAGGGGCTGACGCCTGCCCGGTGCTGGAAGGTTAAGAGGAGAGGTCAGCGCAAGCGAAGCTTTGAATTGAAGCCCCAGTAAACGGCGGCCGTAACTATAACGGTCCTAAGGTAGCGAAATTCCTTGTCGGGTAAGTTCCGACCCGCACGAAAGGCGTAACGATCTGGGCACTGTCTCAACGAGAGACTCGGTGAAATTATAATATGCGTGAAGATGCGCATTACCCGCGACAGGACGGAAAGACCCCGTGGAGCTTTACTGTAGCCTGATATTGAATTCCGGTGCAGCCTGTACAGGATAGGTAGGAGCCTTGGAATCCGGAGCGCCAGCTTCGGAGGAGGCAATGGTGGGATACTACCCTGGCTGTATTGGAATTCTAACCCTTACCCGTGATCCGGGTAGGAGACAGTGTCAGGTGGGCAGTTTGACTGGGGCGGTCGCCTCCTAAAGTGTAACGGAGGCGCCCAAAGGTTCCCTCAGAATGGTTGGACATCATTCGTAGAGTGCAAAGGCATAAGGGAGCTTGACTGCGAGACCTACAAGTCGAGCAGGGTCGAAAGACGGGCTTAGTGATCCGGTGGTTCCGCATGGAAGGGCCATCGCTCAACGGATAAAAGCTACCCCGGGGATAACAGGCTTATCTCCCCCAAGAGTCCACATCGACGGGGAGGTTTGGCACCTCGATGTCGGCTCATCGCATCCTGGGGCTGTAGTCGGTCCCAAGGGTTGGGCTGTTCGCCCATTAAAGCGGTACGCGAGCTGGGTTCAGAACGTCGTGAGACAGTTCGGTCCCTATCCGTCGCGGGCGTAGGAAATTTGAGAGGAGCTGTCCTTAGTACGAGAGGACCGGGATGGACATACCGCTGGTGTACCAGTTGTCTTGCCAAAGGCATCGCTGGGTAGCTATGTATGGACGGGATAAATGCTGAAAGCATCTAAGCATGAAGCCCCCCTCAAGATGAGATTTCCCATTACGCAAGTAAGTAAGATCCCTCAAAGATGATGAGGTAGATAGGT
>NZ_JAUBDI010000043.1:0-2451 GCF_033253735.1 Sporosarcina saromensis
GTAAGCGTAAAAGGATCTGCACCTGTTTTTCCGGGTGCAGATCCTTTATTTTAGTAATGAATCCTTTAATTTTTAGATAGGTAACATTGCTCCGGCAGCTTTTTCGACCAAGGGAACAATTTTGCAAGCTCATTCACATTGTTCTTATCAATGTTAGGAAGCGTTTCATAGAGGTGAACTAGATAGGCTAAGACATTTAACTTATTCTCTTTCGCCGACTCCACGATACTATAAAGGATGGCAGTAGATTGAGCCCCTTTTGGAGTAATCGAGAATAGTGAGTTTTTCCGTCCTAATACAAATGGTCTGATTGATCTCTCTGCTCTATTGTTATCAATGTCGAGTATTCCATCTAAAAAAGGACGCAGTAACTTCTCTTTTTGATTGATTCCATATTTAATCGCTTTACCTAGTTGGCTTTTCGGTGTGACTATTGGTTGAATGGATTGAAGCCATGCGAAAAAAGCCTCTGCGAGTGGTAAACTTTCCTTGCGGCGCACCTTACGGCGCTTTGCGAAAGATTGAGAGGTGATTTTTCTTTCAATTTTATAAATCTCTCCAATTTTCATAAGTGCTAATTCTGAAAGAGTGGGCGCTTCTTTCTTGTTCTTTGGGGCAGCTTTTACAGCTTTATCAAAATAACGCCTTAAGTGTGCCCAACACCCTGAGAGACTAACGTTTTCCAACCCCTCATAGCCTGAATAGCCATCTGTATGAAGCGTTCCCTTAAAATTTTCCAAAAAGAGTTTTGGATTAGTAGCGCTTCGAGTTGATGAATATACATATATGGCACATGGAGGCCCAATCCTCCCAGTCCTGTATAACCAAATATATGACTTCGAAGAAGGCTGCTTACCCTCTTCGTACAAAACTTGTTGTGTTGACTCGTCTGCATGAAGTACTGGAAGCGATAAAATAAATTGATGCATCGCAGAGTAGAGCGGACGAAGTAGTTCCTCTGTAGAAAGGACTAACCAATTGGACATCGTCTGCCTAGATAGATTAACACCCAATTGGCGAAACTGTGCCTCCAACCTATGTAGTGGCGTGGCATACATATACCTTTGCGTCACCACATAAGCAATCGCTGAAGGTGATGCCATGCTTTTAGGAATGACAGCTTCTGGCATTGAAGCTCTTACAATTGGTGTATGAGTATTCTCTTTCTCGCATGTTCGACAAGAGAAAACGTCACGTTCGTGTTGGACAATCTCTGCGCGAGCAGGGATGATCTTGATTTCACGGCGGATCTCTTTTTTCATCACATGCATAGAATGACCGCAATCTGAACAGGCCTGCTCCTTTAAGGGCAGGCTGTGGTGAACGACTGTTACAGGTAGCTCATTGTTTAGGCTTTCCCGAACTTTTCGTTTCTTTTTTTTTTGATTGTAAGCTTTTGAAGTTCCTTGCACTGTCGTATTTTCCAGGGTAGAAGAATGTGATGTTTCCTCACCAAAAAGTGTCAATTGACCACTCGGAAACTTCTCACTTGAAGCTCCGAATTGGCGTTGCTTTTGTAATCGAAACATCTCTTCGTACCTAGCTATGATTGCTTTTAGACAGAGTAGTTCCTCTTCAAGAGCCGCAATCTTTGTATCCTGTTCAGTTAATTGGGGTGAGTGATCATTTAGGTTTCTCATATTATAAATATCGACATATTTACCATAATCTTTATGCGGTTAGACAACTTTTTTTACATTCATTTTCGGAAATACTCTTCCGTCTTCCAATGTTAACCCTTCAAGTAACCAAATTAATTGCCTAGGCGTAATTTGCATGGTCTCATCTTCTGGACCTTGCGGCCAGTTAAATGTACCGTTTTCGAGTCTTCGATAGTAGAGCCAAAAGCCATTATGATCCCAGTGAAGGATTTTTATTCGGTCCTGTTGGCGATTACAGAAAATAAAAAGGTTCGAAGAAAAAGGATCTAATTCAAAAGTTTCTTGTACACGAGCTGCTAGACCGTCCATTGAAAGACGCATGTCAGTTGAGCCGTGTGCGAGGAAAACACCTTTCACCCCCTCGAGATTAATTCGCATCTTTTAACACCTCCACAATCTCCAATAGAAGTGTTCGATCGAATCCCGGAGGGACCTCTATATATAAACCATTTACATGAACATTCATAGAAGAGGACGGCAACTCCATTGTAATAGCTGACCAAGTATTGGGTTTTCCAGTTCCATAAACTTCTTCTGGATAAAGTCTTCTTCTAGCGTTCACTAGTTGATAATAGGTGACTTCATCTTGCCCCCTGATCCATTCTGACATGGTCATACCGCTATCCTTCCACTGTTCAATAATCTCAATCCAGCGAGCATCTTTTTCATCATGTATCGCGGATGGATTCGCTAATTCTGACAATCTCAAACACCTCTCTGTTTCTAAAAGTTACTACCAGTATTGCATGGACAAACAAATAGAATAAGGTGTATTTCGATTAACGCTTAC
>NZ_JAUBDI010000044.1:0-2431 GCF_033253735.1 Sporosarcina saromensis
TGTATTTGGCAAGTAGGAAATGCATAGTTTGGCAGTTAAAAATGTAGCTACTTGCCAACATCCATTTTATCGATTTAGTAAAGATTCTTTATGACGAAAACTCTCTCGATTAAATACTATTAAATGAGAATAGTGAATTAAGCGATCAATAAAAGCTTCTGTTAATATGGGATCACCAAATACGTGATTCCATTGCCCAAACTGCAGATTAGTGGTGACAATTACACTACGTTTCTCGTAACACAAATTAAATACTTGGAATAGGAGCTCAGCTCCTTGCTTGTGCAATGGCACGTAGCCGAGCTCATCTAATATGAGTAAATCCAAGTTCTCAATCTGTTTATACAATTTGCCAAGGGTGCCTTTCTCATTGGCATCTAGTAACTGATTCACTAATTGAGCAGCTGTGTAAAAGCGGACTTTTCGTTGCTCTCGATGAATCGCATTCCATCCAGACAGAGAGGCGAGCAGTGTCTTTCCTACACCTACTCCACCATATAGGATGAGGTTCTCTTTTCTCGTAATGTATCGCCCTTCCAATACATCTTCTTTTGATAAGTCACCATTCATATGAATACCATCCCAATCAAACTGCCTGCCAGATATATCCGGCAATGAAGATTGCTTAATTAGTAGGTTTAACTTTCGCTCTTCCCGTTGCTGAACTTCCTTTTCAAACAGCTTCAATAAAAATTCTTCATGGGAAGTCGCTTTTACCTCGTGATAATGTTCGCGTATCCAACTAAGCTTCAGTCGCTTCGCATGTTCTTCAATTAATTCCTTCATGACCGTTCACCTCCTATCGAAGTTAATAATTGGTCATAATGCTTGAGCCCACGCGTAACAGTAACTGCCAACGGCAGCTTTTCCGGCAATCTTGGAAGCGGAATAGTATCACGTATACCACGTCCGTTAACGAGCTGATAAAATACGTGTTTGATCGATTCAGCGGTAGGATGTCCATGCTCAGAAGCCATACGCAATGCCTGAGTAGGCAAACGGAAGTCTTGTTCTTTTAAGATCACCGCTAACAGCTCTAGTGCTCGTTTCTTTTCTGCTAGTGAACATGCCTCAATGTACTCTTTCCATTCATTCGGTAGCTGATCATAGAAGGAACTGTACTTTAGTGCTGTTGGCCGTTTAGCCATTAGCGTTAAGTATGGTTTCCAATCCATCGCCCTTCGTTCAGATCCATAGAGTCTCGGGTGAGTGGTCAAGACCTCATTTTGGTCATTAAGAATGGATACCTCATCAAAGGAAAGCTTGGCCGTCACTGCCTGACCTGCATACCGAGGAGAAGTGGAATATTGCTTCCTATCAATTCGTATAAATCCATATTTATCTGCTTTCACGTGCTCATAGCGAATGCATTCATACGCTTTACCTGGCAATTGTAAAAGTCGTTCTTTGTCTGCCATATGAAGTTCGGAAATTGGCAATTCCTTTTCATAATGTAGCCGTTCTCGGTCTTCTATACACCATGTAAGGGCTTGTTCATTTAAGTCTGACAAAGTATTGTATGGAACAGACGGCAACAGGTAATTATTGCGTATGTATTTGACCATCGACTCGACGTGTCCCTTTTCATTACCACTGTTCGGATTACAAAATTCGTATGAAAAACCGTAATGGGCAGCGAATCGTTCAAACTCCTCCGTCAACTCCCGTTCACCATCTGGTAAGATCTTTTTCACTGCTGGTGATAAGTTGTCAAAGCGGATTGTGTGTGGAACACCCTCCAAGTATGCAAACATATTGGTCAACCCTTGGAGGAAACACTCCCGGTTTTGTGAAGGGAAAACTTGAAATAAAAATGCATTACTGTAAGGAAAAGAAAGTACTAAATAATGACGAATGACCTCTTCTCCTTGGTAAAGGAATGGAGCTTCTCCAAAATCTACTTGAGCAGCACCCGGCTTTGTGTCTAGTGGAAGGGCAGCTTCTCCATTTTCCTCTATCAACTCTTTTTTTCGTTTGGATACGTAATCACGAATAGAACGGTCTGACCCTTTAAATCCATGTTCTTTCCGTAGTAGTTCATAGATACGCTTCGCTGTTCTCCTAAACTTCTTTTTCTTTTTTGCATCCTCTAACAACCATTTATCAATGATCGGTTTGACTGGATCCATGACAGGTGATTTTCTAGTTTGTTTGATGGGTTGTTCTAAATTAAAATCCTCCATCTCTGAATACTTTTTTACCGTTCTCCAATCAACCCCCATCTGTCTTGCTACTTCAGAATAATTGCGACCTTTTGTATTCGTTTCATGTCTGATATAATTGATTTCAGCCATTGCTAACATCTCCTATTTACCTCCTGTGAACTTAATGCCCAACAGGAGTGTAAGTATTTTTTCAGATGTTGGCAAGTGGCCTTTTTTTTATACATAAATTAGCTGCCGTTTTCTACATTTCTAGTGTGCCATAAACA
>NZ_JAUBDI010000045.1:0-1889 GCF_033253735.1 Sporosarcina saromensis
GTTGTGCGCCCGGCATGGGCTATAACTTGGTGGTGAAAGTCCACTACAGGCTTGGCAGTAGGAACTGTTAGCTTAAGGCAAGGGTGTTCATCGTGAGGTGGAATCTGAAGGAAGCCGGCGGCAAAATCCCGAACCGACGGACAGAAACTGCATATAAGGCTGAATTGGAACGGACGAGTTTGCAACACAAAACGAAGTCCAATACTGCCCGAATTCCATACAGTAAATGCAGCGGTTACATGGGAGGAAGGTTATAGCTCTTACCCGGGGAGGTCTTACAGGGGTTCCCGACAAGAGGAATGGAATATTCCACAGGAACAAACCCGACAGTGATGACGGGTTGAACTGTAAGAAGTCAGCAGAAGCCATAGTAGTCCATTAGGATGAAGGGCTGAACAATAACAATTCTGAAATGAAATGGAGGTAAAGACAGTGCAAAGACCACAGAAAACATCGTCAGATGGCTGGCCGCAAAGGGATAGGTTGGAAACTGAAAAGTATGCGGGAGCGTGCAGTCCTGTCTTTACAGAAATGGAACGACAGGATGGTATCGATTTGATTGATAAAGTAGTCGACATCAACAACCTCTTTAACGCATGTAAGAAAGTAAAGGCAAATAAAGGGGCGCCCGGTGTCGATGAAATGACAGTAGATGAGCTATTTGGACATGTAGCCAAATACCGAACCCAACTGATTCGGAAACTGAAAGACGGTTCGTACGAACCACTACCAGTAAAACGTGTTGAAATCCCAAAGTTAGATGGTTCAATGCGAAAACTCGGCATACCGTGTGTACGGGATCGAATGGTTCAACAAGCCATCTATCAGGTGATTGGTAAAATCATTGACCCTCATTTTTCAGAGGGAAGCTATGGTTTTCGTCCAAGACGGAACCAACATCAAGCTATTAAGCAGGCCATCACATATTATGAACAAGGTTACAGGGTGGTAGTCGATTGTGATTTAAAAAGTTACTTCGATACCATTAATCATCAGAAGCTGATGGAGTATCTAAAGGAGTTCATAAATGACAAGATTGTCCTAAAGTTGATATGGAAGTTTCTAAAGAGTGGCATCCTAGAAGATGGACTTATCAGTCCAACAGAAGAGGGTGCTCCGCAAGGTGGTGTACTTTCCCCGATTCTTAGCAATGTCTATTTGAACCAATTGGATAGAGAACTTGAAAAACGTGGGCATAAATTCGTACGATTTGCGGATGATTTCTGCATCTATGTGAAAAGCAAGCGTGCAGGGGAACGTGTTCTGGAAAGCATTACAAAGTTTCTTGAACATGACTTGAAATTAACGGTAAACCAAGAAAAGAGCAAGGTGGGTTCACCGGTAAAACTCAAGTTCCTCGGTTTCTGCCTCCATTCCACATCTAAAGGTGTGGGTTGTAGACCCCATCACTCCGCGAAGAGTCGATTCAAAACGAAAATAAAGAAAATCACCAAACGGAACCGCCCGGGTCGCTTCGAAGAGATTGCCAAAGAAATCAACCAAGTGACAGTAGGCTGGATAAACTATTATGGAATAGGCTTGATGAAAAGTTTTATAAAATCCATGACACAATGGCTGAACCATCGGCTACGGCAACTGATATGGAAACGTTGGAAGAAGATATGGACAAAATACCGTCAGTTGCGAAGACTGGGAATTTGGCATGATGAAGCTTGGAAGGTAGCAAATTCCCGAAAGGGATATTGGAGAATTTCCAAAAGCGAAACGCTACACAAAGCAATCAAAGCAGAAACGCTCACCAAGTGGGGTCTGAAAGACTTGAATCACTTGTATGAGCGTCGGTACTTAAGTTATTGAACCGCCGTATACCGAACGGTACGTACGGTGGTGTGAGAGGACGGGAGTTAATCACTCCCTCCTACTCGATT
>NZ_JAUBDI010000046.1:0-1459 GCF_033253735.1 Sporosarcina saromensis
GGTGACGTACAATAGTCTGTGTAAACACAAAAAAGATAGGGCATCCTCAAGGTTAATCACTACAAAAACCAAGGAGGATGCACTATCTATGTCTAGTATAATCGATAATCTCTTTTCTAATCAAATGGAGGATTTAGTCAAGCAGTTTGTTCAAGAAAATCTTGAAACAATTATGAAGGAGGAAATGAAAAACTTCTTCGAAGTAGAACATCCTGAGCTTAAAAACAGTAAAAATGGTTATTACTCGCGTATTTTGGACACAAGATACGGCCGTATAGAAGACTTGGCAGTACCTAGAGATCGCGAAGGACATTTTCGTACCCAGCTTTTCGATCCCTATCAGAGACGAGAAAGATGGTTGGGTGAAACAATTATTACGATGTATCAGAATGGATTTAGCACTCGAGAAGTCGGTCAGTTTATTGAAAGGATTCTGGGCGACAGCTATTCAGCTGCGACCATCAGTAACATTACAGATGTCGTGATGGAAGATATCCGGGAATGGCAACAACGGCCCCTTCACAATAGATACTCTGTACTTTATTTGGATGGCACCTATCTAAAGCTACGTAGGCATGACGTGGCTAGTGAGGTCGTCTATGTCATTGTGGGCGTCAAGGATAACGGCTATAGAGAAATCGTAGATTTCTTTGTGGGTGGTAATGAAAGTGCTGTAGGCTGGAAAAATATTTTAACCAGTCTTAAAAACCGCGGACTAGAAGAAGTGCTGCTTGGTGTTTTCGATGGATTAGCAGGCCTTGAACAGGCGTTTAAGGAGGTCTATCCACTGGCAGACGTGCAGCGTTGCGTTGTTCACAAGGTAAGGAATGTCATTTCCTCTGTTCGTAAAAAGGATAAAGAACCTATAATAACGGATCTGAAAAAAGTTTATCGCGCACTTACAAAGGAAGACGCCCTCGCAGCCTTTGAGGAATTCAAGAGGACATGGACGAAAGCGTATCCGAAAGTGGTTAACTCGTGGGAAGAGGATCTCGATGTCCTACTAACGTTCATGTCTTATCCCAAGGTCATTCAGAGCCACATTTACACGACAAATATTATAGAAAGAACGATGAAGGAAATAAAGAAGCGTACTAAGACGATGAACAGCCTACCAAGTGAAAAGGCAGTCGAAAAGATCGTCTATTTAGTTGCGCAGGATTACAACGAAAAGTGGGGGAACAGATTGAGTAACGAGTTCGTGTCGGCTCAATCTGTCCTAATGGAAATGTTCGATAAGCGTTACAGAAACAATTAAAAATCTATAGAATAACCTTAAGGATGCTTGCACGATTAGCCGCAGATTTGACATGGAGCCTCTGCGGACATGTGAATAGGCCATGAGGTCAGCTTTATTAACAAGCTGGCCTAGCCTGCCAAGGCTAACATGTCCGCCACTCCATGTAAAATCAGCTAAATTGTTGGCTATTGTGTGTTACACATACTTCTTGACGGTACC
>NZ_JAUBDI010000047.1:0-1375 GCF_033253735.1 Sporosarcina saromensis
GCGTGGCGACACGTGCAGCTGACGGATACTAATCGATCGAGGACTTATCCTTTATGTTAATTTAGTATGGTTGAACTTGTGTTTAGCAACAATGTTGGTTTTATTCAGTTTTGAACGAACAAGCATCGTTCAAAAGTATTTTTAAAAAAGTACTTGCGTTTTTAATAAGAGTTGATATAATAACTAATGTCCTTGAAAAGGATATTAAAAGTCTGGTGACGATGGCGAAGAGGTCACACCCGTTCCCATACCGAACACGGAAGTTAAGTTCTTCAGCGCCGATGGTAGTAGGGGGCTTCCCCCTGTGAGAGTAGGACGTCGCCAGGCGATTGATTCTTATTATATATAACCAATGGAGGATTAGCTCAGCTGGGAGAGCACCTGCCTTACAAGCAGGGGGTCGGCGGTTCGAACCCGTCATCCTCCACCATATTATTTATTTTACACTTAGCCGGTGTAGCTCAACTGGTAGAGCAACTGACTTGTAATCAGTAGGTTGAGGGTTCAAGTCCTTTCGCCGGCACCATTTTAGAGCCATTAGCTCAGTCGGTAGAGCATCTGACTTTTAATCAGAGGGTCGCAGGTTCGAATCCTGCATGGCTCACCATTTTCCTTGATAGTATTCACAGGAAATATAATGCGGGTGTGGTGGAACTGGCAGACACGCTAGACTTAGGATCTAGTGCCGCAAGGCGTGGGGGTTCGACTCCCTTCACCCGCACTTTTATATGCGGAAGTAGTTCAGTGGTAGAATACGACCTTGCCAAGGTCGGGGTCGCGGGTTCGAATCCCGTCTTCCGCTCCACTTTTATTAGCCGGGGTGGCGGAACTGGCAGACGCACAGGACTTAAAATCCTGCGGTAGGTGACTACCGTACCGGTTCGATTCCGGTTCTCGGCACCATGTTTTATAAAATATTATAATGCGCCCGTAGCTCAATTGGATAGAGCGTCTGACTACGGATCAGAAGGTTATGGGTTCGACTCCTGTCGGGCGCGCCATTATTTAACGGGAAGTAGCTCAGCTTGGTAGAGCACTTGGTTTGGGACCAAGGGGTCGCAGGTTCGAATCCTGTCTTCCCGACCATTTTTGGGGCCTTAGCTCAGCTGGGAGAGCGCCTGCCTTGCACGCAGGAGGTCAGCGGTTCGATCCCGCTAGGCTCCACCATATGAACCTTGAAAACTGAACAGCAAAACGTCAACAAATAAAGTTCTGAAGCCGACTTGTCGGTGAACGAACAACTCGAATCTTTGGATTCAAAATTGACATCTTAAATGATGCCAGCAAGAAATGAGCTATTCATTTTCTTCTTTTATGGAGAGTTTGATCCTGGCTCAGGACGAACGCTGGCGGCGTGCCTAATACATGCAAGTCG
>NZ_JAUBDI010000049.1:0-1077 GCF_033253735.1 Sporosarcina saromensis
TGAATCGATTTCATAATTCCTCTTTTTAAAAATACAAACAAGGGCAGAATTTATAGATTGTATTTCAAAAAACAAGAATCATGCGGCTTGAATGTGGTTCAATCGTGCTCCAATCCTATCGGCGGCTAGTTTTGAAGCGTTGTAAACAAGCACAAGTAAATCGAAGTGAACTTTCGCGCGTTTCCCTGTCCGATAACGGACGTTGTTCAATTGAAAGAACTCTTTCAGATAAGCATTGACGCGCTCCACAGCGGTTCGACGATTAAAAAGCGTTTTCCATGCTTTCGAGCCACGTGCCGGTGCACTGTACCTTCGTAAATCTGTGGTAATTTTCACCTTGTACACTTTCTGACAGATGCCCTCGTTTGCAAGCGGGCAATCTCGGCACTCCTTTGGCCCTGTATACTTCAACGTTTCGTATTTGGCATCATAGCTGTCATAACGATACGAATACTCTCGAAAACAAGTCGGTGCGAAATATTCGTCAAATCCGAGGGGCTCTGGTTCATTACGCTTATTATAAGCGATGATAGATCGGTGTCCCATACGATGTACTTGTTCGTAGATTGCTTCAAAATCGTAGCCGGCGTCCATCGTATGATACATCAGTTTGCGAAGTGGAATTCGTTCTTCGATCCCTTTTAACAACGGGATAGCGGCCTTGCCGTCATTCAGGCTTCCAGAAGAAAATAGGGACTGCAGAATATATTGGCTGGACGTACCTACTGCCAAATGTCCTTTATAGCCGAACCAGAACACGTTCTTCCCCTCGCTGTTTTTCTTGACACCCCATTTGGGGTCTTGAGGAACTTCAGCACGCAGCCGGGCAAGCGGTTCATCCAACTGCGCTTCTATTTTCTTTTCGTATAGCGGAAGATTCGCTTCCTGTTCTGCCTGTTCAGCCAGCCATTGTTCACGTTCTTCCTTCTTTTTACGGCCGCGTTTCTTGGGTTCTTCCTTTGTTTTTTCCTGTTTGGCCGGCGCTTTGTCACGTGCTTCGAAGTGAGTAGCGTCAATTGCCACCGTGTCATCTTGGATAAAGCCTTCTCCGATGGCGTTCAAGACAATCGTCTCCTG
>NZ_JAUBDI010000005.1:0-190942 GCF_033253735.1 Sporosarcina saromensis
AAACTGTTAAACTACGTCAACCGAAAGCTCAGAAAGAGTAAAGGAAGGCAAAAAGTGTCCAAGGAAGAAGAGAAACCAATAAATTATGGTGAAGACTCTGCCATTGTCGACCCGATAAATAAACAACATTTCATCAAAAAAGAGAAGAAGTTAAAAGCAACAAAGAAAAACAAAGCTAAATAAATTAAATTACAAAAAAAGGGAACTGATTTAATTGTAGACCCCTGTTCCCTTTTTTAAATTTTACCGGAGTACCATAATGTAAAAATATAGATTTTAATGTATTTAGTGTAAACTATGCAACGCTAGTGTCAAGGGACAGGCACCTGAACAATTCAGAATCTTGTCGGGGACTGGCACCCAAATACAAGCAGGGGAATTGACTGAACCGTCAGTTAGAGAGTACACTTTATTAGATATGCACTTTTATAAAATGATAAAGAATAGGTGGAAATAGAATTCATGTTGAAGCAAATTTGGAATGGATATCGGAAGACGCCCTTTGCGTTAAAAATGACCATCGGCTTCCTTATCGGTATTGCAGCAGGGCTACTTTTTGGACAGCAGATGCAAGTACTAAAACCATTTGGTACCTTACTCATCAACTTACTTAGCCTCGTAGCCATCCCAGTCGTCTTTCTCACGGTCGTCAAGGCAGTTGACCAAATGAGCATTGCCCAGCTTGGCCGTATGGGATGGAAACTGATTTTATATTACGCAGCAACGACTGCTGCAGCTGTTGGAATCGGCGTCGGCTTAGCCCTCTTCTTCAAACCCGGTCAATCTTTACGTTTGCCAGATGTAACGGTAGAGCCAAAAGAAACACCTCATTTCTCAGACATCCTTTTACAAATGGTTCCGGATAACTTGTTCCAAGCATTTGCAAGCGGTGACCTGATGGCCATCATCTTTTTAGCCGTCATCATCGGGATGGCGATGTCCTCCATGAAATTTTCGACGGATCAACGGATGCAACGAAATGCAGAGCTGCTTGACCAAGTCGTCGTCGCTCTGAATGATTTGTTCTACAAACTGTTGAATGGCATCCTCTTATACGCACCAATCGGCGTGTTTGCCATCAGCGCAGTTGCTTTCGGAAGCCAAGGATGGGAAACGTTCAAATCACTGTTGACTTTTACAGGTGTATTTTATTTAGGGATCGTTCTATTGTGGGTATTCGTTTACACCGGCTTTCTCCGTTTTTCCGGCACACCCGTTATCCATTTTTTCCGTCGGACGAAAGAAGCGTATACAACCGCATTTTTCACATCAAGCAGTATTGCATCCTTACCGATTGCCATCAAAGCTGCCAAAAATGCAGGCATCTCAGAGAAGACAGCGAATTTCGCATTGCCACTTGGTGCGATTTTCAATTCAGATGGCGGCGCATTGCGGATGGGAATTTCGATTGTGTTTGCGGCCAACATTACAAGCCTACAACTCTCTGCATCTGATCTTTTCGTCATCGTCCTCATCGGCACATTACTATCGATTGGGACTGCCGGCGTGCCAGCGGCCGGACTCGTCACATTGTCTGCCGTGTTGACAATGTTCGGCTTGCCGCTTGAAATTGTCGCTCTCATTGCAGGCGTTGACGCCATCATCGGCATGGGTGGAACTGCCTCAAACGTCGTCGGAGACATCGTCGGTGCTGCCGTCGTCGACAAATCAGAGAAAGAAACTTCGTTGCAAGCTTAGTGGAATCGCGACACTGTGTTGTTAATCTATCGTTGATTGCTCCGCAAAAATAATTTATATAGCCTACAAACGAGTGGCATCCAAGTACCAATAACTTGAATGCCACTCGTTTTTTTATGGTTTTTTCGCAGCAAATCGTATTCGGTACATTCTATCGCGGGTGACTGGGATATGAGACTAAGCATAGTCACGCTGAATGTGTTTTTACATATTAAGGCTTTTTTCTTTTATCTTCTGAGTATGCGGCGTTCCCGAGTGATATGCCGATATCTGCAGAAGTATGCGCCTTTCCGAGGAGTTATGCCGCGTTTTGCAGGAGTTTGCCGCGTTTCGAGGAGATATGCCGCGTTCTGAAGAAGTATGCGGTGTTCCGAAGAATTATGCCGCGTTCTACAGAACTATGCGGTTTTCCCTGAAACTACGCCTCGTTCGCAGAAGTTTGCTTCATTTCGCGGTTTGCTACCTACGATTCTCACGCATTGTCGCGCTAAATGGGTTTTGACAAATCAATCCTTTTCTCTTTCGCTTTAAAAAAGGCATTTCAGAAGCACTGCCCGTTGCCGCGTCTTACTAAAGTAATCAGCATCCACGTTTACATCCTTTTTATTACTTTCGCCCAACCGTCATATCGATTAAACAAGGTTTTGCAGGGAATGCTTCATCTAAAGGATTCGATTTCCTCTTGCAACAAAGCTGTCACTTCTCCAAGACTTTTCACTACTTTTCTCTTCAAATTGTTTTACCGGAAATTAATTTGATGTTAAACTTCTTTTCGCAACTTAGAAGATAATCGATAATTATGCGTCGACTTTCTTACGAATGAAGACATTTTTATTAACACGAAGTGAGGAGTTTACTGTGAACAAAAAAACAATTATTACAAATACAGTTTTATTTGTTTTGATTGTCGGATTTATTATGGGCTTTGGAGCGATTTTTGGGAATGAAAATATCCTTATTGGTGTCTCAACGATTACTGCAATGCTCATGTTGCTGGAACGTGATTTAACGAGCCGTCCAGTTGGCAATACATTGAAATTTATTGCACTGAATTTGTTCATCGGGATTGGAGCGTTTCTTGCAGGATTTAACGTTTGGTTAGCCATTCCCATTCATTTTATCGTCATGTTTGTGGTGAGTTATTCGTTACTTTTCAACTTGAAGAACCCTCTTTATTTACCCTTTTCGTTACAATATTTGTTTATTTTAGCGTCCCCTGTCCCGTTGAATTTAATGCCGACGCGTATCGCTGCCCTCGTAGTTGGGGCGTTGGCGATCATGGGCATTCAAATGCTTGCGAATAAAAACAAAATAACGAAAAGCGGAGATAAGAAAATCCAAGCAATTTGTACATCGTTAATTGACAAGATTGATTTACTGAAAAAAGGTGAAGATCACGTTAAAGTTGATGAAAAAATTGTAGAGGATATCGCGGGCTTACGAAGTATTATTTATGACAAGCGCGAAGAGAACTACTATTTGACGGAAGAAGGACGTTTAAAGTTAAACATTTCGGCCGCTTTAGAAAAGATGAATATGTTACTCGACAACCTATCAAAAGACGAAGCGCAAGCGGTTATTTTGGAAGACGTGCATCAATGCTTGCAGTTGGCGAGCGAAGCAGTTCAAGATAAGAATGCAGTCGACAAATTCGATACGTACTATTCAAGTATGTTAGCGAAGTATAAAGAGGAGCATAATCACTCGCTTATCGTCTTGCGCATGTTGAACAATGTCGACTTTTTAAGAAGTAGCCTTGCTGATATCCAAGACCTCAGCAAAAAACAGACGAACGTCGTGAAAAACTTGGAACAAATACCGAAAAAGTTCCAAAAGATGACGATTTCTACAGCACCCAGTCATACGAACTCCATTAAATTGTCGTATGCTGTTCGAATGGCTGTCGGGATTACACTTAGTGGATTCATCGTCGACTTTTTTGAAATCCAGGAAGGTCGCTGGATGATGTTTACGGTGTTATCGGTCATCATTCCGCTTTATGAGCAATCTCGCCAGAAAATGCGTGACCGGGTATTTGCTACCATTACCGGTGCAATTCTTGTTACGGGATTCTTTATGCTCTTCCAAGGGGACGTCATGCGTTCGATCTTGATCATGACTGCTGGTTATTTGATGAATTACATTAAAGTGTATCGCTACAGTACGATTCTCGTGACATTCTCTGCAATTGGTGCAGCAGCGCTCGTCACCGGAACAACAGAAATCTTGACGTTGAACCGGATTTTACTCGTCATTTCAGGAGTCGTTCTTGCTTTGCTTATTAATAAATTCATCTTGCCATACAAACTGGATGATGCCAATCGTGATTTGCAATCGATGTATGAAGATACGATCCATGAAATGCTGAAAGAAGTACATGACAAAGTGCATCGGAAAGGCAATGACCACGGCATTAAAAACTTGTTGCTCATTACAACGATGATTGAAGACCGTTTGAAACTGAACAATCAAGAAAACCATTCAGAAGAAGGCATAACCTGGTTAAAACATCAACGAAGAATTGCGTGTACACTCTATGAATTGTATGGGTGGATTGTACGAAACGGCATTACGGAATCGAATGTGGAAGTTGTTTCTTCGAGACTTACTTTATTGATGGATCGCTCAGCGAATGCCGATGTGTTAAGCAAGACTGCTCATGCATTGGATGCACATATTCATGTGATGCCTCGCATTGAGGATCGGATGGTTGCAAGTATGATTCTTGATGTAACTGAGGAAATGAAAGCGTTGAAGTTGATGAATGATTAAGTAAAATTTTGTGGAGAAACTCACTGCTAGAAAGCATGACCTTGCAACTTGCATGATGATCTTCCTGATTTTGCGGGAAGTTGTACAGTAAAGAAAACTTTATGGCGCGATTCAAAAAAAGGGTTTTAATAAAATGAAAAGGAAGTCCGCCGGTTCGTTCGGTTGGACTTCTTTTTTTGTTGGCGTATGCATCTGTACAGCTGCTTGGCCACTCGTTGCATAAGGTAGAGTAAAGACTTTTTTCAGGAGGTTTTTGCCATGCAACGGAGAGGTTTTCGGCGGCCACGGTTTTGTGTGTTTCCCGGTTATAACTGGTGTGGACCGGGGTGTAGTGGACCGGGTGCGCCTGTAAATCGTGTGGATGCTGCGTGTAAGGCGCACGACGAATGTTATCTTTCGGGCAGATCGCGTTGTGAGTGCGACCGGGAGTTCATGCATCGGTTGGAACGGGAAATCGATTCAACTAATCCCGAGAGTCGTCACGCGCGGATTTTGTATCGATACATGAAATTGCAGTCCGCTTTCCATTGTCGGTTTCGGTGATTGTTAGCGTTCACACGCAATGCCGTCTTTGTCACGGTCAAGCTTTGTATGATTTTTATAGATTTCCGACGAAACAGTAGGTGTGTATTTTGTTTTGCCACCTTTGTTTCGTACTTTTGCGTCTTTCGCGATCCCGCCTGCATACGTTTTGTTCAGTTCCTTACAGTTTTTGAATTTGACAGGTGCCGCGTCAGCTGTATACATCGGTGCTGCAACGATTGTACTTGCAAGTGCGAGTGCTGCGAATGCCTTCAGCCGTTTGTTCATTTTCATTCCTCCATGATCATAATTAATATTCATTAATTGTAACACATTTCCATCTAATGAACATCTTTACTTTGAAGATTATGTTAGCACATGTTACCTACTTCTGTTCGTAACATTATTAGCCCATTGCAATGATTCATTGGAATCAGCGATAATTGGACAACATCTTAGATTTCACAGACGAAAGAGGTTTTCACATGAAAGGAAGTTCACATGCGTTAATCGGCGTTGGTGCCGGTGCAATCGCAGGCTTACAAATAGAAAGTGATGTCATGACGGTTTCCGTTTGTTCAGCTATCGGCGCTATTTCTGCGCTCGTCCCTGATTTAGATACGAATGGGCTCGCACGAAACGGGATTACCCTTTCTAAACAAGTGGCGAAATGGCTCATGCACGCAATCGGGACATTGTTGTTCATCGCCATTACCTATCGTTTTTTCCAAACAGGGATGACACCTGACATTTTGTTGTATGGCGGTATCGCCGTGCTACTTTTCGTTGTTTCAAGATTTTTGAAGCAGAAGTGGATGTTAACGATGACCGGCTTGCTCGTTATGCTCGTAGGATTCGTCTTGCACCAATCGATTGGTATCATGTTAGCAGGTAGCTACATGATCATCGCTTCGTTTTTACCACATCGGTCGTATACCCACTCACTCGTTGGTCTCGCGTTTTTCGCATTCGTTTTGCATCATTTGCATGAACAGTGGCCGATTGACGGAATGTTGGCTGCCGGAATTGCCGGCTATGCAAGCCACCTTATCGCTGACATGAAGCTCCTACCAATGAACCGTCGAGGCGTCAAATGGTTCGCCCCCCTCTGGAACAAAGAATTTTGAATGGGGACAGGCACCGGGACAATTCAGAATTGTTCCGGTGCCTGTCCCCTTAAAAAGATGCGATGAAGACGTTGCTAGCTTCGCCGTCCGAACGTCCGTTGTATTGAGGTTCTTCTGATTCATCGTATCGATCAGCAATGATGCGTACCGTATAATTCCCTTTCGGAAGTGCGTCAATGCCGGCAATTTGCTGCACGATTTCTTTAAATTTACTGTTTGTCATTTCACCATCGTATTGCAAGTACAACCAAGTAACTAGCTCCTCTTCATCATCCATCGGTTGTTCGAATTCCACAAGCCATTGCTTCGCTTGTTCTTCAGATGGATTGGCAAATTGCTCGTCTCCGTACAACTTTAACAATTCATCGAGCTTGTCTTTTTGATAATCAACACCCTTAAAACCGATCTTTTCTTCCCCTTCTTCCCATGTCACCCCAGGATACAATGTGCTCACTTTTTCTACATTCGGAATGAGCGATTGGTTAGCTGCTTGCTTTAATTGTTCAATGAGGACTCTGCCAATTGGAAAGTTGCCGTAACGATCATCTAACCCAAGTCGGTTGATCCCATCGAGTTTACGAGGGCTAGCTTCTATATCGACGTCCACAAACGCCCTTCCCACATACGTCGGTTCATGCAACGTTTGATAATCAACAACGATGACACTTGTATCGATCTGTTTCCCATGATGTTCATAATCAATTTGTTGTATGGAAACGTTCAATCCTTTCTGCTCCATCGCACCCACGACTAATTCCTCGACAGCTTCAATTGTTTCAGCTTGCTCAATGAATTCCTGTGCTTCTTCGTCAACACATCCTGTAAGGAATAAAATGGTTCCCATAAGTCCTACTATTTTCTTCATAGACGCCTCCTTAACGATTTATCAAGAATGATGAGGTTGTACGAATGACAAGTTGGCTAGACTAGTGACACCAGCATGAGCGGTAAGCAAATCTTACTTGAAATAAAATACGAATTTCGTAATTGAACGTCGGCATATTACACACCTGCAGACTTGTACGAATTAGAGTTCATGCAACTACCATTCGGAGGTACTCTTTATGACAAAACTTTCTTGGCGCATCAAATTACTTGGCATTGGGGCAATTGTTACACTTGCAATTGCCGTTTTCTTAACACTGAAACCAAGCTCGTCCATCATTTCAAAACTACCCGTCAATAAACAAAACGGCTTCACGTCTGAAGTGTTACAGTTTGATGATGTGGCCATCCAATTGCTCGATTCATCGCATACCGAAAAAGATCAAACGTTTCATTTTACAATTGAGAACACACGCAATACACCGTTGTCTGTATCAAGCACTTCATTCAAAATCCATAATCAAGATAAAACCTATGCAAGTGAAACCGTCGACTTTGATCAGGAGCGATTGAATCCGGGAATGAAGACCACTGTTACAGTCACTTTTAAGATGAACAGTGAAGCTGTACTTTCCGGACAACCCGAAATGGAAATCACACGAGGACTCTTCTTTAGCAACAGTCAACAATTTCTGTTGCAACAAAAATAAGCTACAGTACAGGCCGAATGCCGCATTTCTCTTCCAAACGCGGCATATCTCGGCCAATCCCAGCATATCCAGCAAAAACGCAGCATTCCTCTTCCAAACGCAGCATATCTTGGCCAAACACAGCATTCCTTTTCCAAACGTGGCATATCTCGGCCAAACGCCGCATTCCTTTTCCAAACGCGGCATATCTCGGCCAATCCCAGCATATCCAGCAAAAACGCCGCATTCCTCTTCCAAACACAGCATATCTTGGCCAAACGCAGCATATCCAGCAAAAGCGCCGCATTCCTCAACCAATTGATTCGTTTAGAAACAAAACTAGTATTCCATTCAATCTTCGCGAACATTTTTCCGTAGTTGTCCCGCGACGTACGCTCGTATTTCCGTTTCCACCATTTCCGCATAATTCTCATGATACGGTTCCCATAATTCCACTGGATACCCATCCACATCTTCAATTCGAACAAATTTTCCGTAATCAAATTCTTCAATCTCCGTTAAAAACTTTACGTCTTTCTTCCTCAAATCATGAACAAACGCTTCCAAATGATCAACCGTAAAATTCAATATAACAGACTGTTCCTCTGCATCTGTAAATGTTAACAACGTGAACTCATTTGGCTTCAGGAAATTAACCCCGTATGCACTGACGTCCACACCGAGGACATCATGATACCACTGTAAACGTTTTTTCACATCACTGCTCAATTGAATAAAAACCCCACCTAAACCTGTAACTCCAGCCATTCTACCCACTCCCTCTTTTGACTGCAAACGAAACTTCCGTTGACATAGCAAACTTATACGATTAAAATTCATACAATTCTGTTCTACAAAACTAGTTACCCTTAATTTACGATGGTAATACCAAATTAGTTTCAAAACAGTTTCAATGGGGCAAGTGGATTACAAGTGGAAACTATTTTCCCTTGAAAGGTCATTTACGCTGTTTTGCACAAGTTTGCCGTATTTTCAGCTCATATGCCGCTTCATGAATACTTTTGCTGCATTTTCATGACATATGCCGTGTTCGAGGATATTATGCGGCATTCTGATGAAGTATGCCGTAATTGAGGATATTATGCGCTGTTCTGACATAGTATGCGGATGTAGTCTATTCGCGGGAAGCTCAATGCCATTCTTGCCACTGTCGCGCTACATGCACTTCACCAATTAGGAAGTGAATAGATGGAGCGGAATGTGCGTTGAGAAAATAGTATATTCAATACCAATCACGCATACATCAATAGGTCATCCTACTAAAAAGACTAAGAAAGTGGGTGGAAGCATTGAAAAAATGGATTGTCCTATTAAGCATGCTAATTGTACTTGTTGGATGTAATGAAAAACAAGAGGAATCGCCGATCGATTCTCCTCCTGATGAGCAAGATGGTACTAAGGTGGAGGATAGAGAAGGTTCATTTACACATGAAGCGATTCTTGAAGGAGCGGATATGGCGGCATTTTTCTTGGAAAATGGAGCAATTGCACACTTTCATGGTGAGGGGAATGAGTTTGCCACTTATACAACCCGCACAGAATGGCTCGATGAACGACATGTCAATGTGTATGAAAATAACGGAGGAGTTGAGCTGGCTAAGTCGTACCGGATTGATGATGACCGTATCGTTTTATTGCGCGAAGAACCGTTACAAACTGAAAACGAAACCGTATCAATTGAGGAGTTAAAAGAATTAAAACCCATTCGACCCTATCTTATTTTCCCTTTGGAAGTTGGAGATGAGATCGGTTCATGGACAGTCGTCTCAGTTGACGAAACGGTAGAAACACCGATGCAACAGTTTGAACAAGTCATCGTACTCGAAGAAACGTTTGAAGATGGTGCCGTCTCTAGGAGCTATTTCGCGATCGGTTTTGGGGAAATTAAACGATCCTACAGTGCTCAAGATGGAGACAATCCATTTGAAGTCACTTCCGAAATTGAATCGATTGAGTAAACAACCCGATGCAACCAATATCCATCTTGGTTGCATCGGGTCTTTTTCTATCATTCCCTCACTCTACTTCCTTCAATAATCTTTCAATATCAATCAAACGGTTATCCATCTCCTTCAACCGTTCTTGTAGCATATTGCTGTTTTCGCGTTCAATGGCTAGCCTTTCATCCGCACGCTTCTCAAATCTCTTCACGGTTTTCACAATAAAAACGACCGCAATGATAATCGCGAGTATCGGTAAGACAAAACTAAATAAGCTTGTAAAAACAAACAATTCTGTTAGCATCTTCAACTTCCCCTCTACTTCTTTTTCTTCATCGTCAATGTCGGTGCGAGCTCGCGAATGAGCCGCTCACTCATTTCAAACTGAAATGGATGTAACATGTAAAACTTTGCAGACTTGCCACTCTCCAGAATTTCCAAATTGCTTGTAACCAAGTTCGCCTCCTCCAACTTTTGAAGATGCAAGTACAACAACGGACGACTCATTTCCAACGCCCTCGCCAGCTCACTGACATATTGCCTACCCTCCGACAAAACGGCAATAATTTTCAGCCGATGCGGGTTCGACAATGCTTCTAGCACAAGTAATAAATGATCACCATCACCAAAACGTATCATATGTAAGTATTTTATTACACGTATATGAATTGTGCAACAAAATTCTCAAACAAATTGCAACTTCCTTTTCCTAGGGGATAACACCGTAGCTAAAAGACCAATGAACTCGCACTTTTTTCACATATGCTACTACATTGGAGGTGATACATGATGTACAGGTGCGATGATCAATCCAAAACCATCATAGCTTGCGATCGACGACAAAGAAGATATACGTATGTACTTCCACCATTTCCTCCACTCGAAGAAGAAAACGGAGGAAGTCCACCCACTTCTACGGTAACACCAATCGTCAATCGCTATTTCTATGTGGCCGAATCTACGATAGACTTGACGAATGGCGCTACATTGTCCGCTAATAATTTTACAGATGATGCAGGAAACCAAGTAAATTCTTTCACTTTATTCTCCCCTAACGGCTATGTAAATTTGTACGTGAATGGCGTCATGCAGCAAGGGAATATGTATACATTAGATACTAACTCCTTGACCATAACGGCTGATAACACAACGGTTGCCCAGGGAACGCCAATTATCATAGAAACTGTTGGCTTTACAACAACATAGTCGCTAATCAAATAAACCTACAATTGATTGGACAGCCCTGACAAGTTCAAGCACGCTTGCATGTACTGTAAAAGAATTGAAAGGAGGTGAACGAAATGGCACTATCCCTAATGAATATCCATGTCAACGTTGCAGCTTCTGCCGAGCGCTTCTTCAACGTGTTAGCGAGTGATTTAACGGTTGCAGACGGGACAACCATCCCGGCAACTAGTTTCCAAGATGACACAGGTACGGCAGCAACTGCATTCCCAGTCGTTACAAATGGCTATTACAACTTCTATATCAATGGTGTCTTACAAGAAGGGGCGTCTTATACGATCTCTGCAACAGAATTGACGTTTAACAATGTCACTGGCACCATTTCCGCAGGTACTCCGTTAGTCATTAAAGCGGTTGACATTAACACGCTTACGTAATAAAACTCGATAATCTTTCTCACCACTATTTCTACTCAATCACTAAATTGAACAGGGACAGACCCCCTGCTCACTTCTCCCACAGCTACTCTACCTTCCTAACAGGTTATCAAAAAGCCGCTTCCTTTTTTATAGGGAGCGGCTTTTTAGATGACGAAAAATGTAATTCAACATAGTAGCGCTGAAATACTAACCACTTTATTACTCTGCTAAGTTAGCAGACGGTGGTTGTTTTACGAGACTAAAGTCTTATATGCAGAATATGACAGGAGTGATTGATATAGGTCGTTTAAGAACGTCATTAGTTTTAAGATGAGTCCCTAAACACATGCCTGTAAGCTATCGTTCATACTTATTTCAGAAGCCACACGAATGAAAATGGTATTTACTAACTATCGAATAAGTAAACACAAAATTCTTTATAACGGTATGAATCACCATATACCAAATAACTTTTTAGCTCCAATTACTTCCGGTTCGAGCATGAACAATGGCTCATTTTTAATAATTCTTTCATTATTTTCGAGTATAACATCAATATGATCAAACATTTTTTTCTTTTCAAGAATAGCTAGACCTTTATCAAAAAGTAATGGCCTTGTACTACTATTATGGGCATCTGAGCCGTATGTATGCACTAAGTTAGTAGAAATTAATTTCAACGATAACTTCTGGATATTCTTACCGAAGTGTCCAGCAACACTTCCCGCTGTGATTTGAGAGATAGCTCCATGTCGAATCAGTTTTTCAAGGCGTTGCGGATTCTCAGCTATTGCTCGATTCCTTTCTGGGTGTGCTATTATCGGTACAATATCTATACTTACAAGAGATTGGATAATGTTAATTATATACGAAGGTATTGTATGTGAAGGTAATTCAAGTAATAAATATTTTGAATTCGCAAGCGTAAGAACTTCTCTGTTCAAAACTTTCTCAACTAAGTCTTCACACAGTCGAATCTCTTGCCCTGGATGTAATCGTATAGAAAGTCCTTTTTTCTCTATATTCTCAGACAATAAAGCAAGTTTATTTGTAACTTGCTCAATGGTTACATTGTATTGAGGGTGTAGCGCATGAGGGGTGCAAATAATATCTGTAATACCTTCATTACAAGCGTCTCCCAATAACTCCATCGACTCCTCTAGAGTTTCACATCCGTCATCAACACCAAACAGAATATGCGTATGTATATCTATCATAAGTCAAATACTCCTTTAAAATGAGTTAGGCAAATACTTAATTTGTTCCGTAGTAATTATAGTAGCCTTGATTTCTATCCATAACATAGTTATTTAATATTACGCCTAATACATTTGACTTAGCGGAGTTAAGCAGATCTTTTGATTTTAAAACACTTTCTTTTTGTGTTTGTTTCGTATTAACTACCAGTATAGTTCCATCACATGTATTTGATAAGATTTGAGCATCTGCAACCGATAATAAAGGTGGTGCATCAAAAATAATAATATCATATATTTTCCTTAATTCTTCCATTAAATCTTTCATTGACTTTGATCCAATTAACTCAGCTGGATTTGGTGGTATCGGTCCAGACGTAATAAGATGAAGACCATCAATATTCGTAACTTTTGTAACCTCTTCAAGTCGCCACTGCTTTGTTAACAAGTTCGAAAGACCCGTCGTGTTCGTAGTATGAAATGTATAATGCATGGTAGGCTTTCTCATATCAGAATCGATTAAGAGTACCTTCTTCCCTTCTTGTGCAAAAACAATTGCCACATTTGCAGCACTGGTAGATTTCCCTTCACCTGGGAATGATGAAGTGAAAAGCAAAGTTTGGAGGTCAATATCGGCATTTGAGAAATTAATATTTGTACGTATAGTTCTATATTGTTCAGAAATAATACTTTTCGGATTCACACTAGTAATTAACTTTCGTGCGACTGACTGCAAGTTATCTTTCTTTTTATTAAACACTGCAGTTTCACCTCTTTCTTCTTCTACGTTGTATGATTGTCGTATTACTTGGCATTTCACGGTCTGTTATCGGACTGACCAATCCAATAATCGGTAAAGAAAGTATTTCTTCTACATCTTGCTCAGTTTTAATAGTTGTATCTAAAAATTCCAATAAAAACGCAATACCTATTCCAATCATAAGTCCTACTACAGCAGCAATCGCTATATTTAAATTGGGGGTTGGCTTAATTGGGCTCTCCGACTTCTTAGCTGGTGAAAGTATATTAACGTTATCAACTTTCATGTAAATTTTTACTTTTTCTTGAAAAACCTCAGCTGTAGTATTTGCAATCTCCGCTGCTAATGCTGGATTAGGATGTTCAACTTTTATTACTACTACTTGTGAATTCTGCTCATTATTTATTGAAATATTGCTGTTTAATGTATCTGCCGTTTGGTCTAAATCTAATTTTTCTATGACTTCCGATAAAATGGCAGGACTTTTAATTATTACTTTGTACGTATTTATTAACTGCAGGTTTGTTTGGATATCTTGTGTGTTGAATTGTGCCTGTTCGGTTTTCTGTTGATTTACAAGGAGCTGTGTGGAGCTTTGATAAATTGGTGTCATTATAAGATAGCTATATACACCGGCAAGTGTAATGGCAAATATCGTCACCAAAAAAATAAGTGTCGCCCTCTTTTTGATTGTCTTGAATAAATCCTGAAGGCTTAAAGTTTCTTCCATAGTAAGTATTCCTTTCTATTCCATTCTATTAACCAGTACAATTATATCATAGGATGTTAGATTTTTCTCAGCATTTATTATTTCTATGTTATATTAAATTTATAAGTCATAAGGTAAGGGGGACCCGACACGTGAAAATTTATCGTTTCATACCGTTTTTATTCTTCATCATCTGTATTAGTGTTCTTATTTATAGTTACTTAGGTTGGAAATCAAAATTAGAAAACGTCCTTAGTAGTCAAACACCTTCGCATTCTGTCGACAATCATAATTTCGACTCGAATCCAAAATTAAATTCGACTGTTGAAGACACCAACACTCTTGACAACAAAAATCTTACATTAAAACAAATTGAAAGCTTATCAAGAAACATGGATAGTGATATTGCTCAATTGTTCATAACAAAATATAACAGTGATGAAACTCTCAGAATGCTTTTAATAGGTTCTACATCTTTAGAAGCTGGTGGAGACGGAGGTGCGGCAGGCTTAACAAAGTCAAAACTTAAGGAGCTATATGGAGACTTTATTGATATTGATATAATAATTTCGGATGGTACTTCACAAGATTTTATTGATACAATTGATGAAAACATAAATTGGAATAACAAATACGATTTACTAATAATTGAACCTTTCACACTAAATAACAATGGAAAAGTAGTTATTGAAGATGAACATCAACATATTCTTATGATAGACGAACATCTAAAAAGATTTAATAATGAAGCGGTTTTAATAATTACACCATCACAGCCTATACTTAAACCAAATTTTTATCTCTTACAAATTAATACGCTTAAGCAGTTTGCACTTGAAAACGAAATACATATTATTGATCATTGGGATAATTGGCCTGATGTTAAAACAGATGAACTTTTATCTTATTTAAATGAAGAGAGCTTACCGAATTCACTTGGTGCTAAGGCTTGGGCAGACGCATTACTTAGTTACTTTATTGGAGAATGATTCTCAAGAAACTAACAAGTGAAAACAATTACCTTAAATGATTTCTTTCTGCATCACCAAATTGACTAAAGAAGAACTTTCGTCAATCTGAAATACACAAAAACCACACGTAATGAGAGCTACTACGTGTGGTTTTTACGTATTTTTTTATGAAAAAAGAGTCATCTTATTGAACTGCCGTTTCAATCAACTTTCTTAAAGGTAATGAAAGAAGCATTCTTCACGCGAACAATTTGTCCATCGTGTAAATCGATGCGGCTTTCCGACTTCGCTACCGAACCACCAATCATTTCATAGACCAATGGCTCCTCGCCTTCCTCTAAGACGTGCAAATAGCCATAACCGGAGTCAATTGAAACTGTATACGTTCCTGCTTCAATATCTGTTCCCACTACCCATAGTCCTGTTGATAATGATTCAGTTTGGATAGAAGTCGAAATAGGTGTGAACGATACAGTATCATAGCCTCCATCTGCTCGGACCGTATACGATGCGTCGACGTCAATTGTTAAACTGCCCGCTCCTGCATAACTGCCC
Organism: Sporosarcina saromensis; assembly: GCF_033253735.1. Classification (NCBI taxonomy): domain Bacteria; kingdom Bacillati; phylum Bacillota; class Bacilli; order Caryophanales; family Caryophanaceae; genus Sporosarcina; species Sporosarcina saromensis. The sequence continues at coordinate 15,390 of NZ_JAUBDI010000005.1, forward strand.
ACAATCTCCGTTAGTATGAGACGCCCCTCTTCATCATACACAAAAATATTGCCAACGGGATCCCCCGTCATCACATACCTGCCTGTCGCAAGCTGCACGTCCACGCCTTCTTTCGGGACGACAGGAATGGATATTTGTTCAGCGTTTTCATTGCCCCGATCTACTTGCTTGTAAATTGCAGAAGAAACTGTTCCAATCATTTGTTCTTTTTCTTGTCCTTTAATCTCAAAGTTTTCTTCATAAGCTATCAATTTCTCAGTAGGGGCGGCGTTCATTGCATTACAACCTACGAGTAACGATAGACCGATACCATAACCGATGAGCAACAGCGTCCTCTGTTTCAATCGCATACTCAATTCGCGCTCCCCCCGCTTTCGGTCACAGGCAACCTTGCGTTCCGGTAAGACCATTTATTTTTCAGGAATAAACCTACAAACAGGACAATATTCATCCCGACGAGCCAAATAAGCGCACGCCGATAATCGAGCGTTTCACTTCCTAGCGCAAGCGCAGCATTCCCACTTAGAATGGCTTCAATATCTAGCATGTATAGCGGGTATAACCACTCCACGTGCATATCCGCAAACTGAAGGCCAGCTGGTACGAGTAAAATGAGAATTACGATAAAGAGACTCGCATACACATTTTTCGTGACAAGCGTTAACAATGCGAGCGCGAATAAAAGCAGCAATGCAGTGAGCATGAATGCCAAAAGCATATACAGTACATAACGAATTGTCGACACAGCGATATAGTCTCCACCCGTATAAAGCAGCATCGGTGATTGAACACTTCCCCATCCTGTTTGGAATGATACATATAAACCACCTGCTACGAGTCCAATCACGAGGAACAGTAAAATCTGCATCGCATGAATCCCCACTTTACTAAGCAGTTTTTGCATAAACGATACAGGAAAGATGCCGATAATCGTCTTTCTTTGCAAGTCATGTACATACATACTGCTACCTATAAGTAATACGAGTAAACAAAACACCAGTCCGCTTAACGATTCTAACGCGACAGGCAAATAATTACTTGCCACGAATGGATCCGGAACGAGCGGCAAGCTATGCTCTTTATAGTAGCGCAACAATGCCATTTCCTTGTAAATCTCTTCTTTCGGTATGACGAATGAAGGATGAATCCCTTCATTATCAAGCTCATGTAACCGAAGGCGCAGTTCATTCACACGTAAACCACTTTCGATGAATGCATCATGATCGACGTCTTTCTGCCAAAGCGCAAAACGCTGGTTATTCACAAGCGATGATTGTTCAGTAAGATTAGTATAAATTTCATCTCCTACTGACGTCTCCCGGTATTCTTCAGGCAAGTAGAAAAAAATTGATTGATACGTGTTTGCTTCTTCGTTTTTCAATGTTTGCAGATCTTGTACTTCCGTATCACTATAATGCATGTAATAGAGTGGGAAAAAGAGGAGCAATGCACAACCTAGCAACCAATTTTTCTTATTTCTCATTACTAATTTGAGTTCAAATAACAAATAGTTCCGATACATTTAATTGTCCTTTCTTCAGCCGATTTTATAAAAACGACGTTTATTGACAATACGGGACAAGACCCATATGCACACTTCGAGGAGTAGTAACGTAATGAGCAAAACCACAATTCCCTTTGTCATCGTAATCGTTTCCACGTTGAGCAAGAAATTCTTCTCCCCAGTGACGACTTTTCCAAAATCGATATACGTTTGAGGGAACGAGCTGATATCAATGCCACCTAACGTGCGCGTCGTTCGCGTAAAGTAAAATTGCTCCAGAAACAACAATGCACTACAAATAATCAATACAACCCACTCATTTTTAACGAGCAACCCGATCGCAATGGTTAAACGGGTGAACAAGTAAACAAGAACGAGCATCGCAACCGCCATGATGCCGATAAATGTCCCCATTGATAACACGTCATATTCTTCCCTCGTAAAGGTTTGTTGCGCAATCATGATGGGCACGTCCAAGTTCAAGTACCCAAATCCATATTGAATGGAGATGAGACCCACTGCTATTACAATCGTCACTAATGCAAATAAGCTTGTATACAAAAACGTTGAGAGCGTTTTCAAATTCAGCTGGCGATACCACGTTAACGGGAGCCCTTGCAACACTGATCGATTTTTCCGGTTACGTGTCAACACATCGCTACTGAAGAAAATGGCACAAAATAAGAAAAAGTACATGCCATAGTTGAGCAAGAACTTTTGCAACGCTTGCAAACCGGTCTTTTCCATGAGCAATCCATATGTAATCGGACGATTGTTTGACAAATAATCCTCAAATCGGATCATCGTTTGGTGATAAGCATGTTCTCGATCCTTTCCTGGAAAAGGAGAGTCTTTAAAGAATTCTTTGTCGTTCGTATATTCCCAGACATTATTCTCTAAGTAACTCGCACGCAAGTGCAAGAATCGATCATAGTTTTTATCCTCATAGGCTGTCAACAACGCACTATATAAACTGTAATAGTAGGCGTTATTCGCATAGACCGGCATCCCCGAAAACAACACGACCCCTGTATTCCCTTTTTGCAATCGGAATTGTTGCTCAGCATCCAACATCGTCAAATACTCTTTCGTCTTTTCAGGATAGAAAGTTTCCTTCACCTGTTCGTTTGGCAATAAAAGAAAACAGTAACAGAGCAATAGCACACCGATAAACACGACGAACGGAATGTTCTTCATACTTCTCGCGGTAATCAAAAACTCATGTTTCAAATATGTACGATTCATCCGAGCTTCCCCTTTGTTCATTTGCACGTCTGTGTAGGTACCAATAAATTGCACAAAGCGATTTACCAATTTCATACATCCAGCTTACTAGACACACAAGCATTCATTTAAAAACAGAAAAATCAAACTGCCAATCTACTATACCACTAAAAACAGTATTTTCCAACATATACTTACAATACCTGTCGATAAACGCCTGCAAAATTCATTAGTTGTAAACGTAAAAAAGCTGCACCTCCCATTGGAAGTACAGCCGTTCTTGTTTACTCTTCAATTTTTTTAGCCTGAACAACTAACCGATAATCATTTGAATAAGCTGGATAGCACGTTACGAGCGATAACATTGCTATACCGTCACGCGCTTTAAGCACGTCTACTTCATGAGGACGGACAATTTTAATGTTGAACACTTCGAACGTCAGATTTTTCTCCAACGTTTCAAATGACAATTCCTGACCGACTTCAACTTCATGCAACCGATTGAAGAACTTGCCAAAGACACGTGCTTGGTGACCTGCTATTGCGTAACTCCCTCCGACTTCACCTATCGGATCCATTTGTTCGATTGCACCAAGCGATCGATTCAACGTTTGCGCATCTGCTCCTTTAAGAACGGGCGCTTTCAAGTCGATTTGCGGAATGGATAAAATCCCTTCCACTTCACTTACATCTTGATTTCCTGCATGTGCATCGCTCGTTGACTCGGCGGTTTCATTCAGCGGTTCCGTAACTTGAATCGATTTGAATGCTTCTATTACCTCTTGCTGTTCATTGTCCGCTTTCGCATTGCCGGCATATAACCAGATGAGCAATCCACACCCACATCCAATGAATAACGTACCCATCCACTTCATGGCTTTTCGCATCTACTTATGCTCGCTGCCCTAGCGGGGAAGTTTTTCCAACATGTCTCAAGCCAACGCCCATTGTCAGTAACAACAATGCGATGACAATGATTCGTTTACCATCTAAAAGTCCACCAGTTGTAGGCAATGCCGAACGTTCATCCGCATTGCTCCATGGTGTTTGCGTGGATGTATTCCCATGCGCACCTGCTACGCCCCCTTCTGTAGAACCGTTCACGTTCCCGTTCGTCGGAGGTGTCGTTGTTCCGTCTTCCGTTGGCCCAGCATTGTTTACGCCACCATTGATACCTGTGTCATCGTTTGTTGTTCCGTCAGTCGTCGTATTTCCATTGCCATTCGTTGAATCTGATGAATCACCTGGCATTTCAGTTCCCACATCATCGTTGTCATTACCATCTACAGATGTGTCACCATTTTCTTCATCCGTACCCCCACTCGTATCCTCTTCATCGTCAGGTTGGGATGCATCATTTGATCCAATGAATCCAAATGAAGGAAGGAGATCTACGGAAATACTTCCTACTTGTGATGAACCGAGTTGAATGCCGACAACTTTGCCTAGCGATACATAGCCATCATTTGTCCCTATAAGCTGTTGATCCACCAAACTGAGTGATGTTTCATCCAGCACATTGCCTCCTACATTTACATCTAGCACAGCCGATGAACTGAATTTTCCTTCTTCACTCAGTGAAAGATTATTTTCAAGCAGACCGACTGATGTATCCTCCAACAATCCACCACCAACGTCTACTTGTAAAACGCCTGACGAACTTGTGAAACCTTCTTCATCCATGTTGACGTCTTGATCGAGCACACCAATCGATGTCTCTTCAAGCAGTTCACCATCTACATCGACTTGCAGCACGCCGGATGAACTCGTCAAACCTTCTTTAGTTGTTTCCAGATGTTGATCCAACACACCGATATGCGTTTCACCAACAAGTGGCAATTCTTCTACATTCACTTCTACAAAACCACCGTCAAACGAAGTGCCTTCTTTGTCAATTGCTACCTCTTTTGACGCAACATCGACTGCTACATCCTTAGTCAAAGGTGTTGTGACTGCGATCGATGCTAAAGAATGCTTTGCAGAAGTTGAATTCTCTGTAGCAGACGATTCTTCTTTGAGGACAGAAACCGTAACATCATCTACCACACTTTCGACAAGGCCTCCGCCGACATGAATATCCGCTACAGCAGCACTGTTCGCTTCACTTGTTGTTGATGATTCGTGCTCCCGTGCAAGGACGTTAACGGAAGTATCCTCTAGCAACTCTCCATTTACATCGGCTTGGACAACTCCTGTTGAACCGGATAAGCCTTCCTCATCTTTTTCTACATGTTTATCCAACACACCTGCATGTACATCGCCTACGACTGGCAAATCTTCAGCTTGCACTTCGACAAGGCCTTTTGTAGCTGTGTCGGATTTCACGTCACTTGTTGCAACGTCAGCTTCCACATCTCCCGTTAATGAAGTGGACAACTCTACGTTCACGAGGGAATGACTCTTTCCTTCCTCCGTTGGCTCTCCCTCTGAAGACGCCTCTTCGTGATTGTCACTCTCTGTAGACGCATTTGAAGGAATGTTCACTTGTAGTTCCTCAATGACGGGAAGCCCAGTGACCTCCACATCGACGACCGATGATTCACCCTGTTTGTCATTTAATAAATTCACCATCGTCTCGTCTGTAGACGCTTCCATGAACGATGGCGCCCATACAAATCCTGCACATAACCCGACACCTGCTACAACCTTTTTTACGTTTAGCCTCATTATCATTCTCTCCTTTTTTAGTTAGTCAGTTTGTTTACTAAAAAAGGAATAAATCGAGGCGGTTGACCAGGCGGAGCGTTTGACCACTGACTTTTTACATTCTGACTAAAATGACGGCCTACATGATAGACAGCATCTCTACTTAACGACAAGGGACGCAAAATGTTTGCAAGTACATCTGCATGTCCGCTCGTTGAAGGAGAAGAGAGAGCAGATGTAGAATTTGCTGTAATAACGAAGTTCTGAGCGTCATGTCCACTTGTAATAAGTTGCAAAGGTAATTCTTTTTGCATAGATCCCCGGCTATTTTCATTCTCAATTGCATTTTTCGCTCCACTTTTGCTCACTCCAACAACAAAGCTGGTTTCACCACCATCATAAGCGGGTATATCCCTAAATAATGTTTCTCCAAGTTGTTCACTAGAATGGTCCGCTATATGCATAGCGCTTTGCAGTTCAACCATCTCCATTTTTTGAACATGCTCCTCAGATGGATTTATTTCATCCTCTACATCATCCTTAGGAGTAAACGGTTCTGTAGATAGATCTGGATTTATACCTCCTTCAGATTGGACTTCATCTTGTACTTCAACAGCTTCAGGACGTTCCTCAATGAATGGTTCCTTACGTTTCAAAACAGCAGGCACTTGCGCTACTTCTTCCACTTTCTGATTGACCGTCGTGGTAACTGCAGATGTCGTTTTTTCAACAGTTTTCCCGACTTCTTTTCCTACAGGAGTTACTACAGGCAACTCAGGTAATGCTTCCGTAACGTCCTTTACGTCTGACACGGTACGGTCAATCGTTTTTGTCGTCTCCTCAACGACTTGTGGTAGATTGGAAACGGTTGATTCCACGTGGTCAATCGTTTGATTGAACACCTTAGAGACCGGCTTTTCCTCATCAATGCTCGTCACTGTTCTCAACGTATCTTGCGTGAAGGAATGGGTATCTCGAAGTGTCTCGTCCACACTACGAACTGTGGAATCCGTAACTTTTCCGACCGATTCAACAGAGTTCTTTACCGTAGTACCGACCTTTTCAAAAACCGACGACAAACTTCTCTCATCCTTGTCATCCAGCTCTGTAGCTTTTACGATTGTAAACGGAAATCCCATACATATTGCAAAAATGACTATACCTATTATTCTACGACTCAACAACATCACCCCCTCTCGAATAGACAGTAAAGTCAAACTTATTCGCACTCTACCCTTTTGACAGTAGATAAAACACTTGTTGTTTTGAAATACAATAACTGAACTTTAGATTCAGACCTGTAAGACTATTATTCTAGAAGATAATGTAAATCATTCCTTCAAAATATGACTATTGATTAATTCTTTAAAAATCACTTCCCTATCGAATGAATCATTATACTTCCCTGTTCACTCTATCTGTTGCGTGCATAATAGTTTACTGGGATAATCATTGGTAATATATAACTTTATTTATAAAAGTGATGGAAGTAGGTGATAGGTTTTGATACGAGCGGTCATTGTAGATGATGAGATTTTAGCATTGCAACATTTAGAAAAATTACTTTTAAAGACAGACCAGGTCGAAATCATCGGGATGTATACAAATGCAATTGATCTGTTAAAAGTAATGAAAACATTAAACTTCGATGTGGTTTTTTTAGATATTGAAATGCCAAAATTAAATGGCATCGAGTTTGCCGAACTAATCAGAGATTGGAATAGTGCTATCAAAATTGTCTTTGTTAGTGCGTATCGAGATTATGCCATTGAAGCATTTGAATTGCAGTCCATTGATTATTTACTGAAACCCATCACATTTGATCGTCTTCACAAAACTGTGAATCGCATTGTAGACCAACTACAGACGAGTGAAAAAACCGTTTTACTTAATGAAACATATACCCTAAAAATCATTTGTTTTAATGAATTTACGGTGTATCATCACAATGTGCCGGTGAAATGGAAGACAGCAAAAGTAAAAGAACTTTTCGCCTACCTCTTTACACATTTAGGTGATCACATACACCGTGATACACTAATTGATAATCTTTGGCCTGAAGTTGAATTTGAGAGAGCAAAAATTCAAATGCATACGACGATGTCTTATTTACGAAAAATGTTAACGTCCATGGGCTTCAGCAATGCCATCACGTTTTCGAATAGTGGTTATACTTTATCGTTAAACCGGTTTCAATGTGATGCACACCAATTTGAAAGACTAATTGGTGATCAACATCTTATAACTAAGGATACGTTCAATGTCTTTGAAGAAATTGTTGACCAATATAGTGGAGGTTATTTAGAAACAACTGGCTATAATTGGGCTATTCCGATAGCAAGTGAAATTAGACAAAAATTTTTACAACTACTGCAACGACTCGTCGACTTTTTCAATGAAAACGGTAATCTTACAAAAACGGAAAAGTACTTACAACTTCTCGTGTTGCACAACCCCTATTCAGAACATGTCATTCAGCAATTAATGCGCCATTATGTTACTGTTGGAAATCGTGGCGAAGCAGTCCGAGTCTATCACGACATGAAGAATCTGCTCATCACCGATTTTGGCATCCCCCCTGATGAAGCTACAACCAAACTATACGAATCAATTATCACGCGTTAATTCCGCTAGAATATTGTTCTTGCATTCTTCTAAGAGTGGTGGTTATTTACAGCACTTCTACCTTTTATAATTTTATAAATAGCCGATGCACTTCTTAAGGGCAACACAAAAAACGTGAGAAACCACAAAATAAGTGGTTTCTCACGTTTTACTTTATAGCTTTCTATTACGTATTTTTTTCGTCCCTACTAACCAACTTCCCAATAGAATAAACAGAATTCCTAACGCGATTGACCCAATTGGATACGCTTCTCCTGTTTGTGGAAGCTTCTTCCCTCCATCTCCTAATACACCGGAATTAGGAGGTTTTGGCGTGGGCTTTCCTGGTTTACCCGGTTCTTCTGGCTCTTCCGGATCAGTCGGTGGATCTACCGGTGGGGGGAACCATCCGCCAGGACTTTCTTTCGTATTTTCGACCGTCAATTCTAAAATCTCTGTTTGACCGACCTCGATTGTAAACTCGATTGGTGCACGCAGCTTCAAATAACCTGAAGGTGCCACTGTTTCAACAAGTTTGTAACTGCCTGGATAGAGATCCTTTATTTCAAATAATCCATTCTCATCCGATACAAGGGTGTCATCGAGAATAGTACCGGATGCATCTTCCACCCTAAACTTCGCTCCTGCTAAAGGATTCCCATTTGCTCGGTCCACTTTTTTGACACGTACATCTCCAGGTACAGCACTGTTCTCCATACGTAATTCTAACAGTTCTGCAGGGTCCACTTCACTTGTTTCCACCGTGAACTTTAATGGTTCAGCATTGAGTTCATAGCCATTTGGAGCTTTGGTTTCAACAAATTGATAAGTGCCCGGCGCTAGATTTTCCACTAGGATAATCCCGTCAGCATTCGTTGTATGTGTCGAGATAACTGTTCCATCGTCGTGTTGTAATTCGAACGTCGCTCCACTTAATGTCTTTGTTTCATCTTTTGCGTCAATCTTCAAGAGTTGAACATCTCGTGGGATGAGAGTGTTCTCAACCTTCAAGCCGAGTGGTTCCTGTTGATTGAAAATAATTGTAAAAGGAATCGGTTCTTTTAATGCTTTGTACGTTTCAAGCGGTTTCGTTTCAACGAGTTGATAGTTCCCAGGCGCAAGTCCTGTCACATCAATTTGTCCTTCTTTATTCGTGACCAACTCCGTTCTCAGCACATCCCCACTAGACGTTTCAATTTGGAATTCTACGCCTGCCAACGGTTCGCCTGTTACGCTGTCAACCTTTTGAATGACAACACTTCCAGGACGTGCCGTATTCGACTTCACTAATTTCATCATTTCTGCTGGAGAGACGCTGCTCTTCTCAACAGTGAATGGAAGTGGTGTCGTATCGAGCACATACCCTTCCGGAGCAACCGTTTCAACAAACTGATAGCTTCCTGGCGCAAGGTTCTTCACGAAAACCAAACCATCATCATTTGTCGTATGCTCTGAAATGAATGTTCCATCTTCGTATTGGAACTCGAATGTTGCTCCACTCAACTTGTTCAATGGATTGCTAGCATCCACTTTCTCTAACTGAACGTCTCTTGTAATAAGTGTGTTTTCCACTTCAACTTGCACGCTTTTTGACGATCCGGCTTCCAACACAAATTTTATCGGTGTATGGTCTAGTTGATAAAATTCTGGTGCTTTTGTTTCAATGAAATAATATGTGCCTGGATCAAGATTCTGAACAATCGCTTCACCATTTTCTTTTGTTCTGACAAGTTCTCTAACGATATTGCCGTTTTCATCTTCCACCCTAAATTCAGCACCTGTTAGAGTATTCGTGTTGTCAACACTATCCACTTTCTTCAATAATGCTGAGCCTTTTTTAATGTTTGTAGCAGTGACTTCTTTTCGAACAGTTGCATCTTCTTCAATTTCAAATCCAATAGAACCTTGAAGAAGTTGATAGCCAAGTGGTGCCTTCGTTTCGACAAAGCGATAACTACCTGGATCCAATTCTGTGTAAATAATTAATCCATGTTCATCCGTGATTAAATTTTCTTCTATAATTACGAAACCGTTTTCTGTCGCTTTTTGCAGCATAAATACTGCGCCAGCAAGTACGTTCCCCTCTTCACCAAACTTCTGAAGCTGAACTTCATAGACAAGCTTCGTATTATTGACGGTTACTTTGTTTCCTGGCTTATCTGCATTTTCCTTCTCATAAGGCGAGTCAATCGTAATCGATTGATCTGCACCAGCAAGATAGCCTACAGGGGCTTGAATTTCTTTTAGAAGATAGTTTCCATATAGAAGTCTATTAAAGAAGGCTTCGCCATCCTCATTCGTCTCCGCGGTCGCTAGTGTTGCTCCGCTGTCGTTATCAATCAGTGCAAATTTTGCACCTTTTAGAAGCTCCCCAGTACTGCCATCTCTTTTAATTACAGTCAATCTACCAACTTCACCAGTTCCTGCACCCATGCCATTAGTCCGCTTCACTTTAAACGTTTCACTTGAACCCGTTTCAGTAGTAATGTTATCACCAATAAACGTTATACCATTATTAATGTCTTCTCCTACCGCAGCAAGAATTCGAGTTTGGTATTCAAGAATATATGGCTCATTAATGACACGGAGAAAGTTCAGCGTAAACGAATCAGGATCCTCTGTAAACGAAAGGGTGTAATCCACATCTTTCTCCATCAATGCTTGTTTCTCAACAGATCCATCCTGAGAAACTACGGTCTTGTAAAGTTTAAAAGTATCTTGCATAATAACTTGCTTGCCATCCGGCACATCATAAATTTCTGCATTATGGACATTAGACTGTGCGAAGTTAATATCTAGTTTCCAATCAATGACCATACCGTTTTGAACACCTGATTTTTTGATGTACGATCCACCATTCGGGATCGGAACAGTTGCATTCAATTCCCATTGTTGCGAACCGTTATTCTTTAAGATCGCCGTGTTGTTATAGGATGCAGCTACAAGGGATACTTCATCCACTGACGTATTGTAAACGACTTTATATGGTTCACTAATCGCTCTGGTAAAGTTAATTTTGAACTGTTTCTCGGATGGATAGGAAATGGAGTAATCGATTCCTTCGACCGCTTCACCTATTTCTACTCCATTTGATCCGCCAGTAAGCGACATTTTATAGACAGTAATCGATTCTTTTAACAGCTTTTGATTCCCGTCATATGTGTCTTCAATGACCGCATTTTCTAACGTTTGTAAGTTATAGTTTACACCGATTTCCCACGTAATTTCTTTTGTGACCGCGTTGTAGGAACCATTTTTGAAACCGTTTGCCTGTGTATAGACATCTGGTGTGAATTTTCTTGACACAGTAAGAGTACGATCTCTATTGGAAGAGTCTTTCCAGTCAAGCTTCACCTGATTTTCAAGAAAGTCCGAATCTTTATCCGTTCTCGATTCATAATCAAAACGAGTGTTGTACGTAATAACAACCTCTTTTTCGATCGTTCTATGAAAAGTGAGAGTGAAGCCATCACCTGTTTCAACGACTGTATACTCGTCTTCAGGTACCGTAACCCCTGCCTCTTTTACAACAACAGTATCCGCCTTGAACGTCAGGCCACCGTTTATAAACGTGTCTGTTACAACAACATTTTTCATTGTATGGTGGTCTCTGTTCACGCGAATCGTCCAGCCAATTTCCTTCGTTTTGTAGTTAGGCGTTCCGTGGCTCTTGAACAGTATTTGTGGACTGATCTTTTGACCGACATCTCCTACAACGTAAGAACCCGCCGCTACTTCATTCACAATTGTCGCATCTTCATACACACGATCGATCGACTTTGTTTTGTACGTAATTTTGTAGGCTTTATTGATATCCTGATTAAAACTTAAAACGAACCCGTTCTTACCTTCTTTTGATTGATTGGTAACAGTGAAGTTGGTAAATGGCACCGAACCGGATTCTTTACCCGTTTCCGGATTAATCGTCACTTGCTCAACTGTGAATGACTCACCAAGCAATTCTTGGCTGTTCGTAAAAAAGTCTGTTAACTTTGCTTCGGACTGTGGAATTTTCTTCTCATTGTAATTGTAGAGAATTTCCCACTCGATGGACTGCTCCGCGCTGTTATATTGCTTAGCACGTTTTGCAAGCGGTTTGCCGCGTTGAATGGAAACAGAAGCTGTTGCACTCTGATCCTCTTTCCCGTCAGACGTCAGCGTTGCGGTGTTTGAGAACTTTGTTGCATCTTCGTTGACTACTTTCGTTTCGAATACAAGACGGTACGCTGTTTCGATTGTCCCTAGTGATACTGGGAACGATTGGGAAGCTAATTCAATCCCATCTCCAACCTCGACAGATCCATTCCATTTTGTATGCAGCTTATAAAGCTTTATCGATCCCTCTTTCAGTTCTTGTCCGGTTTGAATGGGATCGACGATTTGAGCGTTCGTCAAAGAAGCCAAGTTTTTATTCACGTCAATCGTCCACGTGATAAATTCACCATTGTACACACGATTTGGCGTCCCTCGCTTCTCAATCGCAGCTCCGCCTGGTTCGAAGTTCAGTGGGATACGAATAGAAGTCTTGCCTTCAATTGGCGTGATAATTAGTTCGTCCCCTGTAATGATTGTTTCTTCACTGATTTCAGTCCAAACTTTGACATAGCCGTTCACATTGGAATATTGCCCGATTACATCTGTAAATTGAATGGTTGCTGTACCATCTGTAGCTACTGAAAAATAGCCGACAACTTCCTCTTCAAATAGCATTTCTGCAGATACTATTTGCTCGTATACCTTTAATTCAGACGGTAACTGAAACGTAAACGTCGCTCCGGATGTATACCCATGACCATTTTCTAATGCCCACTTGTATTGAACACCAATAATGGTATCTTGATCGACTTTATCAACTGGTGTGCCATCGCTTTCCTTCTCAAACGTCAGCTCAACATCCGTTAAGATATTCTCCGTAATTGATCCTGCATTTGTAGGAATTGTTGTAGCTGTAGTCTCCGTTTCGGTTGGATTTCCATTTTCTGTCAGCTCCTCACCTTCGCCAACAGGTAGATTCTCTTCTTCTCCAGGAGATTCTTCTTTAGTGTTCCCACTTTCATCTCCATCAGCTTCAGGTTGTTCGTTTTCCACCGTAGCCTCTTCACCCGACTCTATTGGATTTTCAGTGTTTGTTTCCCAATCACTTGTTTGCTGACCATCCACTTCATACGTTTCCCCAGCAAACATAAAGTTTGTTGCCTCTTCTTTTAATTTACCAGAAACACTGAACGAGCCCGATTGCTGTGGGTGTTGCTCATTAATACTTGCTGTTATAAATCCATCCGCAATGGTATAGGCAATCGAAATATCTCCATCTTGCCATTCGCCAGCTACTTGATCCACCTGTACTTGTTGAGGAAACGGCAATGAGAACGACTGTCCTTCAGTAACGTCTCCTTCAACTTTCCATTCATAGTGAAGTTGTATTGTGGAATCGTGTGTAAAACTGTCACCTGCTGTCGTTGCTGTCCGTTCCATAACCATAAATGACTGCGTGGAAGTGCCAGCTTCACTTGCATGCACCATCGAAATTGGTCCTAAAATCGTTTGACCGATGAGCAGTAGAAATAATGCAAAAATTGATAGTTTCTTCATTTCATCCATTCTCCCTCTTTCCTGTACCAGTATCCATCGTGTATGGCCAATGTCATTTCTCACCTTGACCATTTACAAGTTTGCCTTGGACTATTAATCGATAAGGTGGATTGCGACTTCCTAAGGGTGTGCACGTAACGAGCGTCAATAACGGATCTTCCTGATCATCTAGAACAGACACTTCCGATTGGTGGACGACGAATGAATCGGTGATGACATACTCAAACGTTCCATCGGTCGTTACGACAGTCGCTGTATCACCTGGTTCCACTTCCCGCAATCGATTGAACTGCTTTCCATGTGTAACGGATCGATGACCTGCTATTCCGATATTGTTCATGCCAAACTGTTTTTCAGGCTCTATCATGCCAACACCTTTCGTCAGCGCTTCAACTGAGGAACTATCAAAAATCGCGATTTTCAGATCAATCTTTTCAATTTGTAATAGTCCCGTCACCCCTTCCAACAAATCGGCCTCCTCGGAATCCGCCGTGCTTCCAACCTCATCTTTTATCTCACCATCTACCACAGGTTGCTCTGATTCTTCAATTGTCCCTAGTCTTTCAAAAGCGTCTAATAGATCTTGTTGTTCTTTGTGATATGCTTTCTTTTCGATTTGAGGATAAAAAAGAATGCCAAGGCCAACAACCAGTAGCAAACTACCTACTACTCTACGAATGTACATCACACTCCTTATCAAACAGAACTTCTACCACCATATATACTCTATGCAATAGCCCTTAAAGTCTTCTTACCTTATTCTTAAACTTCTCTTAAACAATGAAAATCCATACAAAAAACCGCATGAAGCAAAGATATGATTCTCTTGCTTCATGCGGTATATTTATCTTAGACTAGCCACTTACAAACCCGTTATGACTCGATGTATGGAATTTGAAATTTGACAGTTGTCCCTATTCCACGTTCACTTTCAATCACTAATCCCTTACCGTATAATCTTCTTAAACGGCGTTGTGTATTTGCTACCCCAATCCCTTTCTCTTCCTTCGTCGCATCACCCATCAGTTGTTGCACTTGTTCAATTGACATCCCTATTCCGTCATCTTCAACAATTACATCATAGTATGTGTCTGCTCTTTTAATCCGAATGACGACAGTGCCACCTTCTACACGCTTAAGCACACCATGACTCACTGCATTTTCCACGATTGTTTGAAGTGCTAATGGAGGTATGAATAATCCTTCTTTCTCATCAATTTCCCAACGAACTTTCAAACGTTCACCAAATCGTTCTTGCTCAATATATACATACGATTTAGTCAATGACAATTCATCTGTAAGTGGAATAACATCGTCAATATTTTGGGTATGAAAGCTTTTACGTAAATAATTGCCGAACTCATTTAATAAGCGCGTCATCCTCGTTGCATCAATGTCTGCTAACGAAGCAATTGTATTCAACGTGTTATACAGAAAATGCGGCTGTATTTGCGCTTGGAGCCACGCAGCTTCCATACGACTCTGCTCTTTCACTGCTTGTCGCAAACTCGTCCACACTTGAACACGTGATTGCATCGAAAGTGCATTCATCGGCTTGGCTACATAATCATTCGCTCCTGCCAAATAACCTGTAAGTATATCTTCTGGCTGACTTCGAGCTGTTAAAAGAATGATTGGCAATTCGGAAAGGGAAAATCGCTTTCGTATCAACTTTGTCAATTCATAACCTG
This sequence comes from Sporosarcina saromensis, assembly GCF_033253735.1. NCBI lineage: Bacteria > Bacillati > Bacillota > Bacilli > Caryophanales > Caryophanaceae > Sporosarcina > Sporosarcina saromensis. Next base: position 30,651 of record NZ_JAUBDI010000005.1, read on the forward strand.
ATAGATGTGGCATCATCACGTCAATTATTGCTATGTCGAATACAAACTCATCTACTAATTGAAGGGCTTCTTTACCATTCATTGTCATTGTAATACGATAATCAGATTGTAGTAGCCTTCTTAATATTCTTAAATTGACTGCATCATCATCGACGATTAAAATGTGGGGCTTGTTCATAGCTACCGGTTCTTCATCAATTTCCCAATCCGATTCCACACGCAATTCTCTCTCCATGTGTGATAGATTGACTTGATTACCTTTCTCACCAGTACCTAGCTCAAGTGGAAGTGTGAAAGAAAATGTTGAACCTTTTCCAATTTCCGAAGTGACTGAGATGTCTCCCCCATGCAGTTCAACTAGTTGTTTACAAATCGCTAATCCAATTCCAATGCCACCTGCTGGTGAATCCCCTGCATCGTTTTGGACAAATCGATTAAAAATTCTTGTTTGTAATTCAGTCTTAATTCCAACACCGGTATCTTGGATGCTAATCGTCGCCATCTTTCCATCGTGTGCGGCGCGCAACGTGATTGTTCCTTCCTCTGTAAATTTCACAGCATTATGCAAGAGGTTAAACAAAACTTGCAGCAATCGATTTTCATCCGCCCGAATAGCCGGGAACTCATCAGGTACTTTCATACGTAACTTCAGTTTTTTATCATACATGACAAATTCCATCATATCGATTGCTGCAGATGCGATTGATTGCAATCGGACTGGACGAAGATGCAGTTGCAATTGTTGCTCTTCTAGTCTCGTACTGTCCAGTAAGTCATTTAGTGTAAACGACATTTGTTTACCGACTCGAAGCAGCAATTGCAAACTTTTTCTGTTTTCAGGAGACAACTCCTCTTTTTTGTCCAATAAAATCGAATGTGTAATGTTCAATATGCCATGAAGGGGATTGCGCAACTCATGAGATGTATTTACCAGAAAATCATTCTTCATCTTATCCGCCTTCTGAAGCTCCAATGTTTGCAGATCATTTAACTTTGCAACACGGATATGACGATTCACTAAAAGTAGCCCAATCATTATGATTGCGATAATGAAATCAAAAGGATAATACGGAATAGCGATAAAACCTAACTGTATCGCAGTGCCCCAAAGGACATTGGACAAATAACTTGTGATGAATAATAAAATAAAAATTGCGTCTGGGAAACCAGCTGAAACAGCCCTAATAGTCTTAAAAAATAAAAAGAATAGACCCATTCCGTAATATAACGCAATAAATGTCATGATTAACGAATTGAAATGGAATGGAAGGAGTAGTATTCCGATGACTAGAATTGCGAACAGTACGGTTAATACATCATATATACGTGATGAAATCGCAAACAAATGTTTAATAAATGTAACAGTAACGAATAGCATTGACAAAAATAAAAATAGTAATAACTTGTTGGCCCATTCAATTGGAATCGGCAGCTGTAAAACGATATCATCATCTATTAAAATCGAAAAACCACTTACTATAAGTAATAATCCATAATAGAAAACTTCTTTTTTATATTTCCCTTTCCCCAAAAAATAAATACAAAAAGCATAAAGACTATGCAACAAATAAATCATACATACAATAATCTGCAGCGTTATGGATTTCTTTGATTCAGCAAGGATCGAATGTGCAGATCCGATTTTAATGCTGTCTACAATTCCCCCTGATAACGGCACATCATAATTTGACACATGAATCAGCAATTCCACTTCTTCGCGATCGGTAGGAAACAGGACCGTAAATGGCCCCCGTTTTGTTGCATGCCCTTTATCCGATTCCATCGGTTCATTTTGCCATGCAACAAGCTCACCATTTATGAATACTTTTGTCGCAGACAACACTTTCTTCAAGCGTAATCCGTACAATTTTTCGGTTGTTGGTGGGAGAAGAACCGTTAACCGATAGGTCGCATATCCATATGCAGGAATCGCTTCAGAAAGATGCGCCGTCTTTTCCCAATTGCTTGGAACAAATATGAATTGACTACCACTACGCTTGTGATCATCAGGCTGCAAAAATTCATCAGGATAAAACTCCCATTCGCCATCTAACGTAATTGCCTCGTTCTCCGCAAAACGCCACTCACGCAAATCAACAATTCCTTGTTTCGCTTTAGGATGATCGGGAATCTGATGAGTGACAATCCAACCAATCCGAAACATCGTTAAACCAAGTAGAAATAAAACAATCGTCAAAAATATTTTCCGCTTTGACAATCGCAAACCATGCGCCATTCCCCATTCAAATCCTTTACTAATTTATCCACCGTACAACTTTTGCATTAAGTTGCTTGAAAGTAAAGAATACAGTAAAAACCACTTTAGGTAAACGGTTAGTTAGCTTTTTATCGTTTAACACACAGGCAAAAAAATTCTCCCCTTAAATAAAACGACTCACATAGGAGCCGTTTTAAGAACTTATTAATATACTGAAATAGCAATAAGAAGTTTGGTACTCTAATTAGAATGTCTTAGATTCCAATTACAACTTTACAGCATTAATCACCCTAATTCCTCGTGAAAGATGGCTTCTCTAATCGACGCTATGTAAGGTTGAGCTGTGTAAGTCAAATAGTGCTAGCTAATACTTATTCCCAATTTAAAGTTAGCAACCTTAGAGACTTCTTCCCATACATCTTCTACTTGAAGAGGGTAATCGACTAGTTCATTTACCAAACAATCTCTTTAGGACATAATTCAAACGGCAACACTTCCGTCGGACACGTTTTCTCTAACAATGCCTCAGTTTCAATTTTACGTTTCAAATCTATATAATTCTTGTCTTTATTCGCAATACGCTTGGCAACGATACTAATGTTTGCTAAACGTTTCTCTTTCGGCATTTTAAGTAGTTCAACATTTAAATAATCAATATACTGCGGATAATAGTTTTGATAGTAACCAATGAAAGTTGGTGTAAGCGCACTTTTTAACAATCGAAATTTCTTATCCCCTATTGTCTTTTCTAGACAGCACGCAAGTACTGCTTGGAATTGCCGAATAACAGCGGGATTCAGATCCCAAAAATGTTTTCGATGCTTAGCCGATAGCTCAATAAATTCATTCATGACAAACCCGATGAACAACATTTCTGGCCAAAGTACTTTAAAGTGATAATACGCATTCTTACGAGAAACAGGTGTAACAGGAACCCCTTTTTCAACAAGTTTGTCCACTCCATTTGGTACAAAAGCAATGCCTCGTTGGCCATCCAAAGTGAAATGAATCTCTTCACAGAACTCTAACACCCGCTGCCGAACTTGCTCGTACCCTAAAAATTCCCCTTCATCCCCAACAATTGCATGTATCGCTTTACTCAGACACTCAAAGTCATTTCGATCACCAGCAAGGTGTACACCTGCAAAATTAGGCGTATTCTCCATACAGATCATCTACTAATCTCTCCTCTAGCAATCTATGGTTTGTCTTTAAATCCTACCACCATAATGTGAGTAGGTCTATAAAACTATTAAACTTTCTATAGTATGTTACTATTATGATACATATTAACAAGAGAAGAGTAAGACGGTTATAAGGCGAATGACGGAGAGTGAACCTTGAATAATTTCTGGTAATTGTTGTGAAAAAACCGCTATAAATGCTGTCAAATCTAGTAACAAGCAATACCTACTATTACATTATAACGATTATTATTTCATAAATTTACCACTCATTACTATTATTATACAGAAAATAGGATTCTGTAATAATTAAGGGTTGAAAAATAAAAAAAAACGCCCGAAAATGGCGTTTTTTTGGTCTACATGCTTACTTTGAAATTGAAGTTGTTTTAATGCTCATAATTTCTGGTACTTTATCATGACTTGCATGTGCTTGTTGGTAAACTGTTGTAAAAGTAAAAACAGTTAATAGGCTTAGTACTAATAACAATTTTCTCATTATATATCCTCCCAACTTTCAATCTTTTTATAGATATAACCATTCCGATTTGCTTCTTTGAAGTATTTCGAAGATAGTTTATATTTTCGGTTCATATAGTACCACTCCGCTAACGCAGTACAATATTTTTGTACATTCCTATGATCATCTAGTTCTTTAAAATAATCTATTATTTCTAAAGCAATTTCAACATCAGTATTTTCATCACAATACAAGAAATAGTAAAACTTGAGATGATAATAATATGTGATGTGATGTTTATCTTGTCTTTCCTCAAATAGAATTATTCCTTTTTTTGTCCATTCTATAACTTTTTCAATCTCATTAGACTTTGAATACTCGACAACTAAACAGAAGATAATTAAATAAGGATTTATTATATACTCTTTACTTTGCATGCTTTTTAAATAATATCCGATAGCTTCTTCTCTATTGCCTAATATCGAATTCAAACTACCTAAGTTATGATAAACTAACCCTTTTTCATCTTCCAAATTAAAATCCTCACAAAGTTGTTGTGCTTTTGTGTATGCATCAAAAGCTTCTTGATATTGCTCTGTCTTTTTATAAGTTATCCCCAAAAGAACATAGCACTCAAGTACTCTCTTCATAGAAAACTGTTCCCTGAAATAAGTAAGCGCTTTACGAATATGTTCAATCGAATGAAAAATCCGAATATCCGCAGTGTAGGCTACTCCTAAAATATAGTCCAGCTCTGCTTGTTCCCACTCTTCTAGATAGAGAGTATCAACTATTTCGCTGACAAGCTCAAAGTTTACTACTGCTTTCCCAAGTTTTCCAGACGAGTAGTATAGCAATGCCTTATTCAACGTGTATAGGTACATTTGATGATCATCAAAATTCGAAAGAAATTCATCTAAAACTTCTAGGTCATTCCACCTTTGTTCAATATCTTGCCCTAGAATCAATCGAAAACGAAAAACGATGAGTAGGTAAGTATAATAGAGTGATTGATCATAGAATACAGGGTTTTCATTAACTAATAGATCTAGTTGTTCTTTTGTGTAGGATTTATCACGTTTTGTAATGACTGATCGATACGTATCTTTTAATAGTTTCGCAAACTTCTGCTCAAAATCGCTTTCAACAGGAGAACGAAACTTTGAAGAATCCATTCCAAGCCGATCCATTAGCAGCTCGACGACTTCTTCACTTGGATTGATCATGTTGCGCTCGATTTTTGATAAGTAAGAAGGCGTGCAAATTCCTTTTGCAAGAACAATTTGTTTCATGTTTTGCCGCACCCGTTCGGCACGAATCACATGTCCTACTTTCATCGCCCTTCCCTCTCTTCATTATCATAAATCATCGGTTGCATCTATCATACCATGAAATGTTGGGAAATATATTAGAAAAAACGATAAAAAATGCCCTTTTCGAAAAAAAATGTCCCAACTTGCTTGTAAACCGCTACAGAATCAAACATGTTATACTTTACACAAGGAACAAAAGATATAAATTACAAAATATTTTTTCACGATAAATGGACTACATCAAAAATAGGAGAAGGGAAGTGTGTGAGGATGGCACTAGATCATCGAAATGCGATCGACTTCAGGGACATGGAAATCATCATGATGAAAATTGAATTGAAGAAATTTGTACGTAGAATGCAAGCGGAAGGGTTTTTGTCATCCGTGAATGCGAAAGAACCCATTCCAGTACTAGAAATGCCGATTGAACCATTTAAAGTAGCTGGAAAAACGAACTAACGAAAAGAGGCTGGGACAAAACTCTAAATAGACCGTTCCTCTGCGCTCCAAAAGGCACGCTTTCCGCGGGGCGCGCTTGAGCCTCCTCGTCCGCGTCGCTTCGCTTTGCTCCCTGTGGGGTCTCAACATTCGCGCTAAATCCCGCAGGAGTCGGCCTTTTTCCGCTCCGATCCACTTATGAAGATAAAAAAGAAACATTGTAAAAGCAGAAAAAATGCATGCCGGCGAATTTGCCTTCATGCATTTTTTATGTTTTGTCCCAGCCTCTTCTTTTATTTATTGACTTACTTTTTCTCTCTCTCGTTGAATTTCCGTCATCCGATGCGGATCGAGTAGTTTATTGAGCTCCTCAACCGTTAGCACTTCGTAACGCAAGCATAGTTCACGTATTGGTGCTCCTGTAATAAACGCCTCGCGTGCGAGTTGGGACGACTTTTCGTAACCGATATACGGCATTAACGCTGTAATTGTCCCGATACTCCGTTCAACGTATTCTTGCATCTGCGCTTCATTTGCTGTTAAACCGACTAAGCAATACTCACGGAATACATTGAATCCGTTCCGCATGATTGTCAAGGATTGCAGTAAGTTGTAGACAAGCACTGGTTCCATGACATTTAATTCAAATTGGCCAGCTTCAGACGCTAAACTGATTGTATGGTCATTGCCGATCACTTGGAAGGCGATCTGATTAATGACTTCCGCCATGACAGGGTTCACTTTACCTGGCATAATCGATGAGCCTGGTTGTCTTGCAGGCAAGTTGAGTTCATTGAAGCCTGCACGTGGACCTGAAGCCATAAGACGTAAATCGTTCGCCATCTTGGACATATTGAGCATGCAAATTTTCAATGCACTTGAAATTTCTGTGTAGACGTCCGTGTTTTGGGTAGAGTCCACGAGATGCTCTGCGGATTGTAATGGCAACCCGCTTATGTCACGCAGTTGCTCAACCACTTTCTCAATATACGCCATGTTGGCATTAAGTCCAGTTCCGACTGCGGTTGCGCCCATATTAATTTCTGAAAGATGAATACGCGTCCGTGCAATTCGCTCAATATCTCGTTCAACGACTCGGCGGTAAGCTCCAAATTCTTGTCCTAGACGAATCGGAACAGCATCTTGTAAATGTGTTCTGCCCATCTTAATGATTAAATCGAATTGCTGCTCTTTAACACGCAGTTCGTCTACCATCTCCTCCATTGTATCGAGAAGTTCATTCACAAGCGTATGTACAGCTATTTTAATGGCTGTTGGAAAAGCATCGTTCGTTGACTGGGACATATTAACGTGATTGTTTGGGCTAATGAACGCATAATCCCCTTTTGCGTGCCCCATCATTTCAAGTGCACGATTGGCAATAACTTCATTTGCATTCATATTGACAGACGTACCTGCCCCGCCTTGAATCGGATCCACGATGAACTGGTCATTCAACTTCCCGTCAATCACTTCTTGTGCCGCGCAAACTAACGCATGACCAATTTGTTCAGCCAATCCATTCGCCGAGCAATTTGCAATGGCAGCAGCCTTTTTCACCATACCGATGGCACGAATCATTTGTGGATGAATGCGCTCATTCGTAATCGGGAAATTTTCCGTTGCACGTAGCGTTTGAATACCATAGTACACGTTATCGGGTACTTGTTTCTCCCCGATAAAATCTTTCTCTATCCGTCCAGCATAAGTTTTCATGTTAACGTTCCTTTCAAAGGTCATTTACAATAATCGTTGTTTACGCATTTAAGTATAACGTATTGAATTTTATTTGAAAGGGGTATGGAGGAATTTTATTGGCTTGAAAAATTGGAATCGAAAAAGCGAGAAATCGACATTGTTTTCAATCGATTTCTCGCTTTTTACTTATATTTAATGAACGAAATGTCCTTTATACTTGTTGCCATAAACTTGCCAAGTAGCTATAAATGGCTGCATCTTCCAACATACGGTAGAGCACGTTACATGCGATAACAAGTAACAGGGCAAAAACGGTAAATCCATATACGGGATCTACAGCTTTAGGGCGCTTCGATAAGAGAACACTTACGACATAACTTGGCGCCAGCATGACCACATAGAAAAGACTAGCAACTAGCAGGAGGCTGCCATAATACCCTGAATTTACGAGTAGCAAGCCGCAAGCAACAAGATTTATGATGATTGCGGGAAGTGCGTGAGCGCTATAGACGATCAACATCTTTTTACCTGAATCATCCGGACCGAACAATTTATTGGCAATGAACAATGCAAGGATTACGACTGCCATGCAAACGACAACGAAGAGAAAGACGGTAAAGAAGACTGAAAATGCGGATGGGCTGCCATATTCGTTCATACCTAGCACTTCCATGTTGCCGTAAGATTGTTGCAACTTTTCTTGAATGGCCATGAACGTTGCTACACCAAACAAAATCGCGTATAGAAAAAGAGAGATGATGCCATTGATAAATTCAGGCTGTTGTCCTGAAAAGCTGATGGATGGGTGTTTCACATGTGCAAAGAAATATTCTTTGTATTGATTGGCTTGTTTTTTAAGTTTGTCGAACTGAATGGTCGCGTTCACTTTTGCAATCTGGCCATCCTCTGTCCGTTCGTCATGTGGTACAGCGAGTTGACTGGAAGTAGTTGTGCTCGACCTGCCCAGTGGCGTTCCACACTTCCAACAATAACCCGCGTTCGCTTGTTCATTCCCACAATGAACACATTTCAATTTGTCCCCTCCATTATTTAGTAAATTCCGTGGTGAGTGCTTTGTTACTACTGTATTAATGAGAGAGGGGAGGTAGACCTGTTTGTTTTATAGGAAGATGTTTTTGAGGGCGCAGGACGAAAAAGATGGCACTTGTTCAGCGAAGCAAGTGCCTTCCTCTCACAAATTTCAGTTTTGGTTCAAGTGGCGATTAAGAAATTGAACCGTTTTGGTATGTAATGCTACGTGATTTTCAATTTTGGAAGTTTGGTGTCCTTCATCTTCAAATACAATGAGTTCTACGTCTCGGTCCCTAGATTCAAGATCTTGTACAAGCTGTTCGGCTTCACTCACTGGGACACGCGAGTCATTTCTGCCATGGAAAACGAGTAAGGGAGCAGTAATGTTCTCAGAAAGATTCATAGGTGCTATTTTATCAAAATAGTCACTGTACATATTTAGAGAACCATACTCATACTCTCTTAAACCCCTTCTCCACTCACCTGTATTTTGTAAGAACGTTTTTAAATTAGACATTCCAACAATATCTACGCCAGCAGCCCATAAATTTGGATAGTGCGACAAAGCAGCCAATACCATGAATCCACCGTAACTTCGTCCCATAATGCCGATTTTATTCGGAAGAACTTGATGAGCATCCGTTAATTCCTTCGCTAAACTCGCCAAGTCGGCGACAGCGTCCAATCGCTTATCTGCATCGTCAAGCTTTATATAGCTTCTACCATATCCTTTGCTACCTCGAATGTTTGGTGCTACGACTGTGAAACCTTGGTACACAAGAAATTGAAAAATCGGGTTATACTCTGCTTTTATCTGACTTTCTGGTCCTCCGTGCACATAGATGATTGCAGGTTTATTGTCAGGCTGCCCTTGATGATACATAAAATAAGGGATTTGGAGCCCGTCAAAAGATCTATAAGTATATAATTCCGGCTCCACCAAATTTCTAGATGTTTCAAATTTCCCGATAAACGTTAACCTTGTTACTGTTCCACTCAATCGATCATATTCCCATACATCTCCAGGCTCGGTTGGTGTTTTCAGCGTAAATAATAAAGCATTCTCTGATCGCCAAGACATTGATCCGATGACACCATTCGGTATATTTTCTACCCATTCCCATTCACTTGAGGACGTATTATACATGCCTAACTTCGTCATTCCTCCTTCATTCAGACAAAATGCTAGGACATCCTCTTTTGGGGCTAAGCTGATTGCGTCTATATCCCAAGAATCCCAATGGAGCAAATTTGTAAGTTCATCAGGTTCATCTATTGAAAATGCGCTAAGATACAACGTTTCTTCATTCTCATCTGTAAGGACATAACCTACTTCTCCATCTTTTTTCATAACGGGAGCTTCATAACGCGCTAGCACATCATGATCGCCAATTTGATAATGATTCCCTGTTTGTAGACAAACAACATGAATGGTGCTATCAATATTCGTTTCCTTCACATTGACGAAAAGTGTCTGTTCATCCACCCATCCGAGCGGAATGCAATTTCCGTTGTGCGTAAAAACTTGCTTCACTTCTTTTGTATCGACGTCCATTACAAACACATCAAAATAGCCTGGAGACCGGCGATTGCTTGAATAGGATATGTATCTGCCATCTGGTGACCACCCACCACAGTGATGAAAGTGTTCCATTGACTCCACAAGCACTTCAGGCGCTCCACCTGCTGCTCCTACAATATAAAGTTGCTGCTTTTCGTTTCCTTCACGATCTATTCCAACGACGGTTCTATCACCACTTGGTGAATGATAGACACTTTGAACGCGATCATGCGCATGAATAAATTGGATGGGCTCATCGTTTTCATTCAGTTTCCACACTTGTGGAAGACCCGATAATTTAGAGAGGAATGTGAAATCACCTGTCCTTTGTATCGCTTGTACGTCGTAAGCTGAATGTACTGTTAATAAATCTAGTAATATATCTTTTTGATCAACCATCGAGTATCCCCCTATTTTTGTAAAAACCGACTTAAATATTTCAATAATTTATACTTTAGAGTAAACTTAGGTGGTATTCAATTAAAACAGCTTATACTAGGACAACATGCGCTACCTTTATTAATATATGTTACAATCGAACATAATCGGAATAATTAGACACAAACTCTTTATTTGGACGCATAATAAAATTCCAAACGAAACAACCAATCACAAACGTCATGGAGGTTCCAATGAAAAAGAATTTCGCCTTGTTGACTGCATGGGCTATTTTGACCCTTTCTGCGTGTACCAGTGAGAACGAAACACTTGAACGTGCAGACGCGTCCACCGTTCCAACTGAAGTCCAGTTGCCATTAACAAAAATTTTAGAGGTTCGAACAGATTTTGAAGAAAAACATGGATGGGTCATCGTTCCGAAAGATTCACGTTCAATGACCATTTCAGTGGAAGCAGAACATGTGGATACGATGCTGTTTTGGATAGCGCCAACGGGAACAGGAACTTGGCGTGAAAGAGAACTCATTGGTTATGACATTGATGGCAGCGATGGTTGGTCCATCACTTGGGATTTCGGAGATCGGATTTTCCATGATCACATTTCCATTCAGGCACTCGGTAGTGACAGTTCTACATTAACAGCCACGTCAATAAATGTGCATTCAGAAGATGAGACGATGGGAGATTAGATATTAAGCATAAACAAATAAGTGCCTGCCCTTCATTCATAAAAGGACAGGCACTTCTTATACGTTTTACCCACAACATTTCTTATATTTTTTACCGCTTCCACATGGGCACGGCTCATTGCGACCAGCTTTCGCTTGAGCATGTTTAGCTGTTGCAATCATACGCTCTTGTTCATAGGGCTGCAATTCTTCGGGTGTGAAGCCACGGTTCTCCCACAGCCTCGTTGTGTTGGCGATTTCAATAATGACGCCGATATAACGTTGTGCTTTTTCTACAGAGAGTTCCAATCTTTGAAGGAAGTCAGAGAGAGGCGTTGTGAAGGCACCGCCACTAATTTGTAAGTTTACAACGAGCTCATGCACTTCTTCTTCAATATCAATCGCTGTTCCGAAGTCTTCTTTTAACATCTTTACTAATTTTTCTTGAGCAGGTGTTCGTTCGTAATAATGATCATCGACGTAGCGCAAAAGCTCTATTGCATCTGGAATGTAGAAAGGCTTTCCTTCTGCTGCCTTGCGTAATGCTATACGGTCAGTAGGATCGATTAATGCTTCTGCAACAAATGTATCTTGTTCGGTATAAGCAAACCGTGCTTCCAACTGTTGTTGAACACTGTCAGCACGTACAAGCTCGTTTAGTGTATTTAAAGTAATGGAATCACTGTTTTGCTCATTATAAATCGCCACTACTTGCTCCATCGGCACAATACCGTATAAATTTGTGCATGCGACAATATAATCGAGCAACTGTTGGTCCTTTTGAGTAACTTCCTTTTCTGCTACGACTTTTTCTTCTTCTGCCTTTTGTGTCGAGGGACCGCGATATTTATCGGACAACACTTCATAATTCCGATGATCAATTTTGTCCCATTCTGTCTTTTGATACTTGGAAAACTTCAGCATACCGTTTAGGAAATGAGGATCGTACGGGCGATATTGTTGCGCTTCTGCCCATGCACGGATTTCTTCATAATCAGGATCTGTCGGATCATGATACGTTAGTAGAAATTGCTCATACCCCGGTGGTCCACCGACATCTTCGGGCGGCGCTGTTCCTTCACCTTCAAGAAGTGTAGGAAAACCGAAATAATAATCATCCACGATAGCTTCCAGTTCTACGAGAATCCGCCAATCATCTCCGCTATCATAACGATACATAAGTTGTCGGTTTTTTTCTAAGTAGCTGTCGATTTTCAAACGAGATGGACGCTTTAGCACTAGGCCATTCAACTTCGACTTGCCGTATTGTTCATGCATCGCCTCATTGTTTGTTATAAGCATCCCATCGACTTCCATCTCAAAAAAATGATATGGCTCGTCCATGAAAAAACTCTGAAAGTTCGTCACGCGCTGTATGATTTCATGCAAGCGATTAAAAGTCGCGCCTGCTGGCATGGCCACCCGTCGCCAAATTTTCGGTTCAATCTGTTCAAATGTTATGTTAACGATATACGCTTTCAAAAAATCGCTCCTTGCTCGAGTTTCTTGTTTTTTTACTGTATCACAAGCTTGGCATTTGTGCTGATTTGATGAGTTTGGATTATGAGGAAATTGTTCAAATATGCCGCGTTTGGGTCAAGTATGCGGCGTTCTAGGTTGATATGCGGCGTTTGGCGGAAGTATGCTGCGTTCTAGGTTGATTTGCCGCGTTTCTAGGAATTATGCGGAATTCCAAGAGAATATGCGGCGTTTGCTGACAAAGTTTAGTTCGCGGGAAGCGGCAAATGCTAACTGGTTTACTCATCGCGCTAAATGCCTTTGAGCATATAAAGGTTTTATCTAAGAGATATGCGATGAACTGAAGATGTTTTTCTTCTTAAAAGAAGCTCGCTCGTCTTTAACATATTTCTAATAACGCGGTATTCCAGAATATCGGTTCTCGCGCGTCGTTAAACTATTTTTAATGACGCGTTATGCCAGAATTTCGATGTTCGCGTGTGTTTAAACTACTTTTATTGACGCGTTATGCCGGGGTTTCGATACTCGTGCGTCGTTAAACTACTTTTATTGACACGTTATGCCAGAGTTTCGGTCCTCGCGCGTCGTTAAACTACTTTTATTGACGCGCTATGCCGGAGTTTCGGTCCTCGCGCGTCGTTAAACTACTTTTATTGACGCGTTATGCCGGAGTTTCGGTGCTCGCGTGTGTTTAAACTACTTTTATTGACGCGCTATGCCGGAGTTTCGGTGCTCGCGCGTCGTTAAACTACTTTTATTGACGCGTTATGCCGGAGTTTCGGTCCTCGCGCGTCGTTAAACCACTTTTATTGACGCGGGATAGCAGAATCTCGATGCTAGCGCGTCATTAAAATGTTTTTTAAGTTCCGTTGAATGAATGCTGTAAAGGAATTAGAGCTAACAGCGTTTCAAGGGATTATGTGGGAATCCTGGAGAATTTGCAACGTTAATAAACAAAATTTAAATACGCGAACAGATGCTGTTGCTAACTGGTTTTCTCATCGCGCTACATGCCTTTGACCATTCATCTTGATCTTTTTATTATTGCATGGAAAAGGAGCCCTCTCGATATTCGAAGGACTCCTTTAGCTACGCGTAACTATGCAGTACTGAGTAGGCCGTATTTGCGTCGGACGCGTTGTGGGATTTTTATCCAGCACGCACCGAAGACGATTAGGAAGAAGACGTTGGACAATGCGTGGGCCAAGTCGAAGTAGATGCTAGATACATAGATGCCGATCAAATATTCCCATGAAAAGGCTTCGATGTTGCCGACAATGATCCATAGATTCATGAACCAGCCGAAGACGTAGCCCCATACAAATCCGAAAATACTTTTTCCCCAAAGTTTTTTCATCCAGCACAGATTGCGCAGGAGTCCAGCAGACATGTATAAGCGCTTGCAATCGGCAGTTTGGATTATTGATTGCTCAGCAGTTTTTCCATAACAGTAGGCAATATGCCACCATTCATGTAATATTCTCTTTCAATAGCATTATCAATTCTGATTTCTATCGGGAAGCTGACAATTGTTCCATCGTGCCTTACCGCCTGCATTTCAGCTCGCTGTCTTGGAATAAACGTTTTTTCGGTGAGTCCATGAATTGAATAGGTTTCAGTACCATCTAAACTAAGTGAATTTGCAGTCATGCCTTCTAAGAATTGCACTGGAAGAACACCCATACCAACTAGATTGCTTCGATGAATTCGCTCAAAACTTTCAGCTAAAATAACTTTCACACCAAGAAGAGTCGTTCCTTTTGCAGCCCAATCTCGAGAACTACCCGTTCCATATTCCTTTCCAGCAATAATAAGCAAGTTTCGGCCATCTTTTTGATACCGACTTGCAGCTTCAAACATGCTGACTATTTCTTCAGTCGGCAAATGCTTCGTGTAGCCACCTTCTTTACCATTCGCCATGCGATTCCTGAGACGGATATTCGCAAATGTCCCTCTTTCCATTACTTTATGGTTCCCCCGGCGTGCCCCGTAGTTGTTGAATTCACGTACCTCAACACCTTGGGATTGCAGAAATATACCTGCTTCGCTCTGAATCGGTATATGCCCTGCAGGCGAAATATGGTCAGTTGTAATCGAATCACCAAGAATTGCTAACGAGAGCATCTCCTTCAAGTTACCCAAAGGTGAGGTAGTTGTTGATACAGCCTCAAAATAGGGCGCCTTTTGAATATAAGTCGAGGTATCATCCCAATCATATAACAAGCCTTCTGAAGAATTGATTGTCGCCCACTTTTCGTTTGAATCAATTCGATCATATTCTCCCTTAAACACTGTTTCATCAATTGTCTCTGATATAATTCGCTCTATCTCTTTCGAAGATGGCCAAATGTCTTTCAAAAAAACGGGCTCTCCATCGTTTCCTACTCCAAGCGGTTCTATTTCCATATTAATATTTACACGACCTGCAAGCGCAAACGCTACTACAAGTGGAGGTGATGCTAGATAATTAGCTCTAATGAGTGGATGAATCCGACCCTCAAAATTTCTATTGCCACTTAAAATAGATGCGACGACAAGATGATCTTGCTGTATCATTTGCTCGATTCCATCGACAAGCGCTCCCGTATTTCCACAGCATGCGGCGCATCCATACCCATCAATATAAAACCCAAGATGCTCTAGCCCTTGAAGCAGGCCAGCTTTTTCGAGGTATGTCGCGACCACTCTTGAACCAGGTGACAACGTTGTCTTTACATAGCTTGGTGGCAGCAATCCTTTTTCTACAGCCTTTTTTGCAAGGAGTCCTGCTGCTACCATAACGGACGGATTTGAGGTGTTTGTGCAACTTGTAATTGATGCAAGTACCACTGCTCCTTCTTTAAGGGCAGTATTTACAGTGTTATCATCTGCGCCGTACCCACCTTCTTCCATCGGTTTCCTAAGAACAGTGTCGAACGCTTCCTTCATTTTTGGGAGTGGAATTGTGTCCTGTGGTCTTTTAGGTCCGCTAACCGTTGCAGCGATTGTATCAAGATCTAGTTCAAGTACCTCCGTATAGGCAGGTGGTTCATCTCCAAGATTAAACATCCCTTGGGCTTTCCAATACGCCTCTGCAAGTGGAACAATTTTGCCACGTCCAGTCTCCTTTAAATAGTCGAGAGTTCGATCGTCAACAGGGAACATGCTCATTGTGGCACCGTATTCAGGAGCCATATTGGCAATAGTCGCTCGGTCAGGTACCGAAATATCCCGTACCCCCTCTCCAAAGAACTCGACAAATTTACCAACGACTCCTTTTTTTCGAAGTATGCTTGTAACCGTCAATGCGAGGTCCGTCGCTGTGACTCCCTCTCGTAAACTACCTTTTAAACGGATTCCAATCACTTCTGGCATCACAAAATAGAGAGGCTGACCTAGCATAGCAGCTTCTGCTTCAATGCCGCCGACTCCCCAAGCAACAGTGCCGATACCGTTAATCATCGGCGTATGCGAATCAGTCCCAACGAGTGAATCAGGAAATAACCAATAATTATTATCTCTCTGCTCCGTACGCACACTACTTGCCAAATATTCCAAATTCACTTGGTGGACAATGCCATTTGAAGGAGGCACAACATTAAAATTTGTAAAGCTTTTTTGTGCCCACTTAACAAATTCGTACCTCTCTTTATTTCGTTCGTATTCCAACTCAACATTGCGACTAAAAGCATACCTGTCTCCTGCATGTTCAATGATTACAGAATGGTCAATGACAAGGTCAACCGGGATCATGGGATTGACGGATGTAGGATTTCCACCTCGTGATGCAACCTCGTCACGCATGGAAGCAAGGTCAACAATCGCTGGAACACCAGTGAAATCCTGTAAAATAATTCTAGTCGGCTTGAATGGAACTTCTGTTGCATCGTAGCTGCACCAATTTGCAAGTGCGTAAATATGTTCATTAGTAATGAACTTCCCATCCCAGTTCCGAACTGCAGATTCCAATAATATTTTAATGGAATACGGCAAATCTCGAATGGTACCAAGCCCAAGCTCCTCAAGACGTGGCAAGGAAATGTACTGATAATTTATGCCTTCAACGGTCAGTGTAGCAATGCTTTCCGTCAATTGAATATCTTCATGTTGCACACTTTTCCAACACCTTTCTTACAGGATTCTTCCCTCATGTATGTAACATTGTCCTGACATAATTCTGCGAGCTGTCCGATCCAAACCGACAGTCGCCACGTCTAGACCATCATTCGTAATGGATGCATGCACTTCTGCCACACCGTCCGGATGACCAATGCGGACAATCTGTCGGCCTGATTTCTTAGTACCTGTGTACAGATTACTAGGAACGGTTCCTGATAGTAATAGTGCGCTTGCCAGGTTGTAAAGACCGCTCCCCGCAAATGTACGATGAATTTTCCCCATTGAAACCATCCTGGAAACGACATCGACTTCATTCGCCTTAATTACATCCCCTGATGTTGTCCTGTAATCAGTAGGAGGAAACACAAGCGCGATCTTCGGTATCGAAGGAACCTTCCTTGCTTCTTCAATAGTAGAAGACAATCCAGCCTTAACAGCTCCGGCTAACCGAATTTCTTCAAGTAACTTCATTAGTTCGTCGTTAGCAGTCAGATCGAAATTCATTTCCGTTCCATTCAGCCCTAATTCTGCTGCACGTACAAAAATGAATGGGTTGACAATGTCTGCAATTGTTACAGTAAATACTCCACGTGTAGTCGTAAGTTCTGTTGTATGGTCGCAAGGAAAGGTAGTGCCTGTTTTACCACCGCCTGGAGAAAGAATGGAGACTGAAATACGCGCACCCGGTCGACTTAAACCAGGCATTAGAAAATCACCCTGTACTTGTGCGTTTCCACGAGCTGTCACAGGGACTTCCATGCGGACATTCCGGCCAATATTCGTATTGTGAACAACAAGATTAATGGATTTTTTTCCTTTAGGCACAGAAACATATCCTTCGTCTACTGCAAACGCGCCGACTGCCGCCATCAAATTGCCGCATGTTCCTTCCTTATCAACAATAGGATTGCCGATACCAATCTGGTAAAACGTATACGAGAGACATACTTCTTCTATAAGCGATGCTTTGCTAACTACGATTATTTTGCTTGTATGAGAGGTCCCTCCACCAAGTCCATCTACCTGAGATGGATTGTAAGCATCGATTGCTTCCATAAAAATAGAATTCCATTGTGAACGAGATGTCGGCAAGTCTTCCTCTTTAAAGAAAATCCCCCGGCTTGTCCCACCTCGATAAATGGCACACTTAACTGAAAGTTGCTTCATATAAGTTTCTCCTTTTCATTCCGGCAACACCGTTTTGGCAATCTCTCCATCAAGTTCCTCGTAGGCTTCGAGCTTAATCGTCTCATACAATTCTTTTCTCGTCTGCATGCGATGAAGAATATCTTTTTGAGTTCCTTTAGCGAAGATTTCCTTAAAGACATCCTCATACGCTTTTGCAGCTGCTCGCAATGATGTTACCGGATAGATAACCATCGAGAATCCAAAATCCTCAAACTCTTCTGCTGTATAGTAGTCCGTCTTCCCAAACTCAGTCATATTGGCGAGCAAAGGAACGGTGAACATCCTCCCAATTTGACGGAATTCTTCTTCCGTAGTGAGTGCTTCAGGAAACAAACCATCCGCTCCTGCTTCCACATATAATTTCATGCGTTTTACAGCAGCTTCAAACCCTTCCACTGCCAATGCATCCGTTCTTGCAATGACAATTAGAGAAGGGGCAACTTCTTTGATTGCCTTTATTTTCTGTGCCATTTCCTCCGCTGGTATTAATTTCTTACCATTCAGATGGCCACACTTCTTCGGTAAATCTTGATCTTCTATTTGCACTGCTGCAACGTTTGCTTCCACCATTTCCTTTGCCGTCCGAGCGACATTTAGCACACCTCCAAAACCTGTGTCAATATCGACTAGCAACGGCAATCCAGTTGCGCGTGTCAATTCTCGTGCGCGTTCAGCCACTTCCTGGGAGTGTAATATACCAAGATCTGGTAATCCCTTACTTGCTGTGAAAGCCGCGCCAGACAAATAAAGTGCTTCAAATCCTACCTTCTTCCCAATTAAAGCAGACATTCCATCGTGTGCCCCGATAATCTTAAGAATGGGTTTCTGTTTAATCTGAGAAAGGAACTCACTAGAAAGTTCCTTTTGTGTCTTTTGTTCAGTAATAAGCCATGTCATATGTATCTCTCCTTCATTAAAAATAAAATACAAATTATAACTAGTAAATAGCTTCAATGTGAGTGAGCCCTTCTTTTATACTGCAAAGGAAAGACCTCATCCATCCAAAGTGCTTGGAATTGATGAGGCGGACCGACGCTTTAATTACTAGTGATAAGTGAAAACCGAAGCTAAGTGTGCACGGATCAAAACAGGTAACCAAATTTTCGTCTATATACTTCATGCCGTACAAATACTTGCAGATTAATTTCCACCTACCACTTTTTGTGTTTTACGCTTTCGTAACCAAGAAGAAAGGAACGGTAAGCCTAAAGAAATAACTGTCATGATAACCAGCGCAATTGTAATTGGTGAAGCAGTAAACATGCCGACAACATCAGGATAAGAAATCAAACTCATTCTAAAATTCTGTTCCATGTCTGATCCGACAATAGCCGCAAGAATTAGTGGTGCAACTGGGAACTTCAGCATCTTCATAATAAGACCTATGAATCCGAAGATGATTAATATAACAAAATCCACTGTTGTATAACCCAGAGTGTATGTACCAATAAACGCAAGCAACATGATCAGCGGATAGAGAATTCTTGGCGGTGTATCTAGAATTTTCACTAGTAACCCGACAAGCGCAATGTTTAAAATAACTAGAAAGATATTGCCGACAAACATACTATTTATGAATGTCCACACCATGTCCGGATTATTTTCGAATAATAAAGGACCAGGTTTTAATCCGAGCATGACAATTGCACCAAGAATGACTGCTGTTGTACCCGATCCAGGTATCCCCATCGTCATCATAGGTATGAAAGCTCCTACCGCTGCTG
The DNA here is from genome assembly GCF_033253735.1 of Sporosarcina saromensis. Classification (NCBI taxonomy): domain Bacteria; kingdom Bacillati; phylum Bacillota; class Bacilli; order Caryophanales; family Caryophanaceae; genus Sporosarcina; species Sporosarcina saromensis. The sequence goes on from NZ_JAUBDI010000005.1 coordinate 50,111, forward strand.
CATTATTAGAAGATTCTGGAGCCGCAAGTCCTTCGACTGCTCCTTCACCAAATTCTTCAGGTTTTTTGGAAATTTGCTTTTCCAAAGAATAGCTCAACATGGAAGCGATAGCTCCACCGGCACCAGGAAGGACACCAATTACGAAACCAATGGGTCCATTCCGAATGATTGGCCATTTCGAGCGTTTCCATTGTTCTTTCGTGATCCAGATCTTTCCGACTTCCTTCTTCTCACCTACCGGTTTATTAATAGACAAAAAGTTAAACAATACTTCACCAACCGCATAAATGCCAATGATAACAACGAGGAAATCAACCCCTTCGCTAAGATGCGGATTCCCCATCGTGAAACGATAAACACCTGTCTGTAAGTCAATGCCGACTGTACTGATCATAAGTCCTATCGCCATTGAGATGAACCCTTTTACCATCGCGCCTTTAGCAAGCGAAACGATTGCTGATAAGGTAAAGACCATAAGAAGGAAATACTCAGCAGGACCAAACTTTAGAGCGAAATTAGCAAGTGGTTTTGCGAGCGCAATAAAACCTACAACAGCAATTAGACCGCCTATCAATGAAGCAATCGCAGACATGGCAAGTGCCTGTCCGGCTTGGCCTTTCTTTGCCATTGGATAACCATCAAATGTCGCTGCAATCGCTGAACCATCTCCTGGTGTATTCAACAGAATTGAACTTCTTGATCCACCGTACATAGCTCCATAATAAATTGCTGCCATTAAAATGAGCGCACTTGTAGGATCCATTCCGAAAGTAATTGGTATGAGTAATGCGATGGCCGTGGCAGGTCCTAGTCCCGGTAACATGCCTACAACCGTACCAAGGAAACCACCGAGAGCAATCCAAAATAAGTTGACAGGTTGTATTGCTGTTAAAAATCCATCAATGATTACTTGTATATCAGAACCCATTGTTCTTCCTCCTCTCTTACGGCAAACTCACTTGCAACAATGTACCAAAGGCATACCATGTAACAAATGAAAAAATAATAGCAACGAGCACGTTAGCCAGCCATTTCTTAGCACCATTTAATAAGAACAGTAACCCGCCTAAAAATAAGATGGTTGAAAGTAAAAAGCCGATTCGCTCAAAAGCAATAGTATAAAAAATCATTAACACTAAGGTTATACCTAGATACATTGGTGATTTTCCTTCTCTTAGTGCAGCAAAATCTTTGAAAGCAAACCCTCTCGCTTTAATTTCTTGAAATAAATATACAAGACCGCTAACGATTAAAATAACAGCTATTAAAACCGGAAAATAGATAGGACCATTTGGGTTTCCGAGGTTTGATTTCGGCAGGTTCAAGGAAGCGATGAGAAATACTATACCTAATACGACAGTGAATAATGGAGTGATAAACCGTACCATTTTCGCTTTCCTCCTTAACATGAAGTAAAAGGGAGCCCGTAAACTAGGGCTCGACCTTACGCTCGCAGTTACTTCTGCAAGCCGGATTGTTCAATCAAATCTGTATACATTTTCGTTTGTTCTGCTAGAAATTTCTTAGAAGCTGAGCTATCTTTATAGAAATCTTCCCACCCGTTGTTTTCGAGTAGTTCTTTCCATGCATCCGTTTCTACCATTTCAGAGAGGACTTTATCCCAATAAGCGATTTGCTCCTCTGTCATATCAGGCGGCCCCAAGATTCCACGCCAGTGAGGGAATACCATATCTACTCCTTGTTCCTTCCAAGTCGGCACTTCTGGAAGCTCATCCAACCGTTCATCAGAAGTAACAGCAAGCACTTTAAACTTGTTAGCATTGTGTTGTTCCGCAGATTCAGAAACAGCCATAGTAGCTGCATCTACGTGACCACCAAGCAAACTAGTCACTACATCCCCGCCACTCTCATATACAAGGAAGTTCAACTTTGTTACATCTACGCCATACGTCTTTGCAGCTTGGACAAATGATAGGTGGTCATTATTCCCTAAACCTGGTGCAATACCGATCTTCACCGAAGAAGGGTCCTTCTTTAATTGTTCCATCAATTCACCAGCAGTCTTGTAAGGTGAATCATTCGGGACAGCAACGGAGATCCACTCAGTTGTCAACGTGGCAATTGGTGTAAATTTTTCATATGTCAAATCACTTTGACCCAGTAAGTTGTTTGTAATCAATAAACTAGAGTTGATGGCAAGTGAATGCCCATCTTTTTTGGATAAATATTGCCAACCGACTTCTCCGCTACCCCCCGGCTTATTTACAACCGTCATGCTTTGCTCAACAATCTTTTCTTCCTTCAAGATTTTTTGGATAGCACGTGCGGTAGCATCCCATCCCCCACCTGGCGTAGCAGGTGCTACAAATTCAATATTTTTGTTCGGAAACTTATCGTCATCTCCGCTTGCAGAAGAACAAGCGCCAAGCACTAATAGCAATGATAGTGCTAGTAATATAAGTGATTTCCTCATGATTTCCTCTCCTTCGCTTATTAGATATGTTGATATGTTCATAATACATACATATTTTAACTATGTAACCGTTTGCAATTTTAATAGTTTTAAGTTTTTTATGGTAGTTTTGTTCATTTAGTTCATGAAAAAAGCATCTCTAAAAAATCGAGATGCTTAACTCGGAAAGTACTTACGCTCTGGACGGCCGACAATTCCGTATTCCAACTCAGCGCGAAGCACACCCTCTGACACCAAATATTCTAGATATCGTCTTGCTGTCGTTCGAGAAGCACCCAGTCGTTCCCCCACTTCCTCTGCTGTCATGCCTACCGTAAGATGCATGCAAATCGACTTGACATTCCTTAATGTCAATTGGTTAATGCCTTTGGGAAGTGTATCAATGGCTTCTCTTTCCATGTCAGACATTCCGAATAACGCGTCAATGGAAGTCTGGTCTACAATCTCGCCATTATTAATGAGATTTTGCCTATTTTGGTAACGTTGAATAACTTCTTTCAATTTAATTAGATCTATTGGTTTCACTAAGTAATGAAACACGCCTGCAGCCATACAGCGAGCAAGTAATTCCCTTTCCTTTGCGGCTGTAATCATAATAAATTCGGTTTCAGGATAGTTATACTTTATTTCTACCATTAAGTCTGTGCCTAACTGATCAGGCATATAAATATCAAGCAGAATAAGGTCAATCCTCTCCTCTTCTAAAAAACCCCAAACTTCCTTTGCACGTAGTGCCTGTCCGACCACGCGAATACCCTCTATACTTTCCATTATTTTCTGGTGAATGCCTGCAATCCGAAAATCATCTTCGACAATTAATACATTAATCATCCTGATGCGCCCCCTTATTTCTTTGTTTCGGAATGTATATTGTGAATACTGCCCCTTCCCCTAAGCTAACTTGAATATGACCACCAAGTTCGTCGATAACCCGTTTAACGTTGGCGAGACCAAATCCTCGATTGGCTTGTTTCTTAGTAGAATACCCTTGTGAAAAAATATGTTCAAAGACATCTGAAGAAATGCCTTTTCCATTGTCCGACACTTCAATAATGATGTCGTCCCCAATATCTAGTGTGAAAAATGTAACGCAACCATCAGCTTGCTCAGAAACTTCTTCAAGCGCATTATCAATTAGGTTTCCGAGTACAATCGCGATTGAACCGGTACTAATAAAATCGGGTAATTGTTCTAGGCTACTATTAGTATCAATCTGGAAATCGACTTTCATTTCTGAAGCCTTTCCTATTTTTCCAAACAAGATTGCTTGTACATTCGTATCCAAAATATTTTCCAAAATAAACTGGCTTGTTTGGTCATTCATATCCATTTCACTTTGAATCGCTTGTACAGCTTCCTCATACTTACCAAGTTGTAGCAGGCCTGATAGTAGGTATAACTTATTTGTAAACTCGTGCGTCTGCGCTCTAAGATCATCAGAATATTTTTGCACCTCGTAAAGCGTGTTAACCACTTCCATAATTTCAGTCTTGTCACGTAATGTGATTACTGCACCTTTTTCGACCCCCTCCAGTTTTAGAGGCATGGTTTGAACAATTACCTTCCGATTATTTCGATTCATTTCATACATATGTGGTTGCGCTAAGTGACAATCACTTAAAGGATTCAGTAACTCAGGAAGAATTTTATTAATTTGTTGACCTTTACTATCTTCCGTAACATTCAGAATTCTCCGAGCAGCCGTATTAATAATTGTCACCTTACCTGTCCGATCAATGGCAATTATTCCTTCATCGATCGAGGCAAGTATCGCCTTACGCTCCATGTAAAAGTTTGCGATATCCTGGGGTTCAAGTCCAAATGTATCTTTCCGGATGCTCCGAGCAAGAAAAAGACTAAGAACAACACCAAGGGCAAGAACAAACAACGAAAAGTAGAAGAGATTTATCACTCTTTGATAAACGATATCCCGTAAATCCGAGAAGAGGTATCCAACCGTTACGACCCCAATAATTTGCTTATGATCATCATAAATCGGTGCCTTGCTAACAACAGAAGGACCTATGATTTCATTAGACACCATTGAATAATTAGCCCCAAATACTACCGCTTTAAAGCCATCCTTATAAGGTTCCGTTTTGCCTATTTTCTCCGTTTGTGGCGAAGCCATTATGACTCCATCCTTGCTATGTATGACAATAAACGTTGCATCAATCTGACCTTCATAATAATTTATAGTCGCTTGTAGTTCTGCAGCCCTCACCGGATCGTTTCCATTTAAAACACCTTCGTTGATGGTATCCATATAGGAAAGCATCTTGGCTGTTTGAAGACCGACAGATTTACTACGGTCTATTAAGTTGTTATAGTCCAACACCATAAACATAGAACTCATCAATAAGATGATGAATGACAATAACGAAATTACCGTGCTTAAAATCTTCCTCTGCAACTTACTCTTTAACACAATCATCACTTCCAGAATAGACTGCTATCTATTATATCGCGCTTCCTCCCAATCCGATAGTCACAATAGTAAAAAATATCACTTAATAAAACTTCGTTTAATATTTATAAGAATGATTAGAATATTTCAGGTGCCTGTCCCCGGCAAAACTCAGATTTGTTTCGGGGACAGGCACCCGCGCAATTCAGAATTGTTTTTTTGTAATTCTCATCTTCGTTTGACTTGCGGGTTTTCGGGAATAGGTGGAAAAAAGGTGGTGAGGTCGGTGGCTTTTGATTATGAATTAGATTACAGTAGCCTCAATTTGCGTGAGAAGCCTGAATTGTATCGGGTAGGACGAGGAGAACAAGGCGTTTTGCTTGTGGAACCTTACAAGAGCGAAATCTTGCCACACTGGCGTTTTAAGACGCCTGCAATTGCTCAAAAATCTGCCGAAAAGATTTATTCGATGTTTGAAGCGTACCGAAAAGAGGATGATTTCGTTGGGATGGATATGGCTCGGAAATTCATTCAAATGGGTTATACACGTGCACGACGTTACGCCAATTATAAGGGCGGGCGCAAGTATAACGAGGATGGTTCGGTGAAAGAACGCGAGATTGATGTAGTAAAAGGAGAATCTGCTGCAATCTTTAAAGAATACTGGGATAAGATACGCGCGGACGAGGATTATGTGAGGAGAAAGAAAGGTCATCAAAAGACTTATGGATAATCATATAATTATATACAACTGCTACATAAAACCAGCTGTCACAAGAGAAAATGTATTAAACTTTCATAAAAAGTTCGCGTGAAGCCCATGGTCTACATCCAGCTTCACGCAATCGATTTATAGGCTAGCTTAGCAATTTTTTACTGTCACACAAAATTTGTAGTTGTCAATAATAGACTTCTACCTATTATACAGACTGTCCTATCGAATCCTCAACAAATCAAATGGAGTAATAATACCAATCAAATCTTCGTCAGGTTCAGCATTTTCTGTTATGAGTAACGCTTCCAATCGAGTGCCCCTTGAAATGGCCCTCTTAAAATAATCATCCGCTTCATACACAGAAAGGTCTTTCTCGACAAACTCGAAAGATTCCTTTCGTTTTTCATAGTCGTAAACTGTAGATAGTGTCGGTATTTCCCGGGAAATCGAATCTTCTGTCGATTGACCCGCCAACCAATACGTAATACCTGCTGCAGTAATCAGACCTTTAAACTTTCCCTCCTTATAAATCGGCACTTGGCTGAACTTATTGTCACGCATCATTCGTAAAGCCAAGGTCAAATGATCACTCGCTTGCAATGTATGTACTTTGCATCCAAATAATGCACCAACACTTAGTGGATTGCTTAGTCTTTGTTCAATTTCTTCGATTCGTTCAACAATGTCATCATGAGGTTCTGCAATTACATAATCGATATCTGTTCGATGATGAACAATTGCATTCCGCAAATCGCCAAACTCCCTTAAATCATCTTTGTACTTGCGAACAACGGAATTTTTTATTTTCGCTTTATCAATAAGTCTATAAAACGGTAAATAACCATTATCATCTACTTTCATTGATAAAGTTTTTTCAATCCGGTTGTAAGCCACAATAAAACGATCGGAATTTTTCACACCCATCTCATTCATCTCCTTTCACCAAGTATACCCAAAAACAAGCTAAATCCATAATTCCCAACAGTTAGACAGTAGAAAAAGCTCTGTGCAAACAGCTGCGTTGCACAGAGCTTTCTAGACAGCATTTAAACAATTTCGAATTTTGTCGGGGACAGCCACCAAAACAATTCCGAATTGTGTTGGGGACTGGCACCTTTGTTATTGGACGTTGATGAAAAGTTTGCCTGGTGCGATTTTTTTCATTTCGTTGCCGAAGATGTCTCTGACTTTGACTTCAATTTGTGCTCCTTCAGCTGCTACACCGAACGGGATTGTCCAGTAGCCTACGTAGTGACCAGGGCGAACTTCGCGTATCGGAAGTTCAAATGCGTTGCCTCTGCTCTGGCCGACATTTGTAAGTGGCATATGAACAGAGAACGTTGCCGCTAGACCCGCTTCGCTATCGAACTCAATTTTCACAGTTTGACCAACTGAGACGTACACATCTTCTGCAGGTGTCAAATTGGTAATTGTCAGTTCTTCTGAGAATTTAGCTGAGACCGTTACAGTTTTTGTTTCTTTATTGCCTGCTTCATCTTTTGCAACGACTTTAATGATATTTTCTCCCTCATCAAGAAGAATGCGCTTCGAGTACGTTCCTTTATCCGTAACTGTAGCTTTTTGGCCATTGACCGTTACAGATTTCAAGTTTGCATCTGCAACTTTACCTGTTACCGTCACTACTTCGTTTTTTGTTTTGGAACCATTTCTCGGGCTTGTAATTGTGAGAATCGGCTTCTTTGTATCCAACGTAAATGCCACTGGTGCTGACTCGCCTGTTACCCTGCCGTTAATTGTAGAAACGGCTGTAAAGACGTTTTCACCTTCTGTCAGAACAGTCGGGAATGAGAATGCCCCATTATCCCCAACAACTACTGAACTAACATTCTTTCCATTGTTTTTCAATGTAATCGTTGTTGTTGGTGATGCAGTACCTTCAACGACAACATTTGCTTTATTCGTAATTGAACCCGGTGTCGTGATTTGCGGACCAGCTACTTCATAGTCAACACGTGCACGGATCATGTAGTTCCCTTCAGCTGCAGGGGATGGTGCCCACGCCGATCCGACATATTGGTAACTTCTCTTAGCATTCGGACCATTTTCATCCGTTGCAAGACCTGGAGAAGCTGTATTGACTTGTGTTTGAATATAAACCATGTAGAAATCGCCATCGACTGCAATGTTGTGTTCTTGCAAGTTTACGTGAGTCCATCCGCCATCACGCTTCGCTTGCGCTTGGATTGGCCCAGCAATTTTCTTACCTGGAGCACCATTTGCACCTTTTGCATCCCATACTTCAATTGCAAAATTTGTTCCGCCTGGTACTGGCCATTCTGTATCCCAGAATCGGAAAATCCCTTCAGATACGATTCCAGAACTCTTTCCTTCAGGTAGAGACATCTTCACGCCCCAACCATTTCCAGCTTCATAGAATGCACGAGCATTTTCTGCCGTACCATCATCATAAGCAATTACGCCACCAGGATACGTAAAGAATGGTTCGAGAACAATGTTTTTCACAAGTGCTTGAGAACCAAGTGTTATACTCTCTTCTTTACTATGGAAACCGCTTGCAACAATCTTCATTGTGTAGTTACCTGCATACGCAGTCAATGAATAGTTACCGTTTGCATCTGTTACCACAGGCGTAACGTTTGCATCTTCTAGTAACAGAACTGTTGCACCTTCTACTGGGATACCATCAGAAGTAATTGTTCCACTTACTGTTGAGATAGGTGTTTCTTCTAACGTAAAGTTAGCTGTTGTTGTTGCATCTTCGGTAATCGTTACTGTTTGTTCTTGTGATTGGTAACCATAAGCTTCTGCTTTCGCTGTGTATGTTCCCGCTCCAAGCGTTAGGGAATACGAACCGTCAGCTGGGCTTGTATTAACGGAACGATTTGCTTCGAGAATGCTAACTTGAGCACCTAACGGCAAAACCGATGGCTGATTTTTCTTCATGTCAACTGAAGGAGAAGCAACTTCCTCTTTCGTCATGACTGGCTGAATTGTTGTTGGATCAATTGGTTTTTCTGTTGCTTCTTTTTCTTTCTCCATTTCAAGTTCTTCTTCTGTAAGTTCTGGTAACTCGATTTTACCTACGGAAGGACTTGCAGGTTGAACTACATCACTTAACGCCACATCGTCAATGTACCAACCAGGTCTAACAACACTACCATCTGAGAATGCGTTAAATCCAATATAGACACGTTGCCCACTATAAGCAGACAAATCGATTTGTCCATTAATCCATCCGTTTGATAAACCTTGCACCTTTTGAAGCTGTGTCCAATTCACCATATCTGTAGAAATCACAATATGACCGTAATCCCACGCTCTTCCAGAACTGGATTGTTCAAAATTGTGCCAGTGTTTGAATTGTAAATATGAATTGCCTTCTGGCAAATCAACCGGAGGCATGACAAGCGTTGCATTCATTCTGCTATCGTAATTTCCTGCTAGATTCGTTGCATACACTTTTTCACCTGAAGCCGCATTTCCTGGGCCTGAAGTTGGAACACCCCATTGCCAAGAGTTATTGTCTCCAAATGATTGCCAACCAGCCGGTGCATTTTCAAAGTCCTCAAAATACCCGACAGTAATGCCTGCATTCACAGCAACAACATACTCATTCGTCGTCACTTCATTGTTACCGAAATCGTTAATGACCCATTTGTACTTAAATTCAGGACCGACTACTTGATCGCCTGCAATGGAAACGCCATATACTCCAGACTTGTAATCTCCGGACTTCCTTGGCGCTTCAACCGTTTGCCACTCACCTTCACCGTCAACATACTGGAAGTTGACAGAAGAAACGCTAATGTTATCACTTACTTGAATTGTTAAGTCTAAATCCATACCAGCAAATGTCTCTGCAGGTGCAGTGTGTTCGTATACTGGAGCTTCAGAATCCTCACCGTCTTTCGTTACTTGACCACTGAGTTTTCCAAGCCCACTTGCAATTGCCGATACTGCTGCATGTGCATCGACAAGCCCGTAACCGTAACCATGGTTAGGTGTCGTAGGATATTGACTATCCGTTAAAGGAATTGCCGTATCTAACAAAATTTGCTCCATTTCATCTACTGTAATATTGGCATTTGCTTGGCGAAGCATCGCCGCTACTGCCGATACAGCTGGCCCTGCCATCGACGTACCATTCCATCCACCTTCATAGCCGCCACCCGGAACAGAAGAACGAATGTTTACGCCCGGAGCAGAAATATCCGGTTTAATCTCCCCGTAAGGTGATGGACCGCGTAACGAGAAGCTTCCTACCTTATTGTTAATGTCTGTTGCACCCGTAGCAAAAGACTCAGGATAGTTTGCTGGATTTGCAACCGATCCAGGGCCACCTGGGTTTGACAACGTCGTATTCCCTGCAGAGAATTCTGGGAAAATTTCTGCTGCACGCCAGTTTCTAACGACGTCACGGTACCACTCATCTAAACCGCGGCCGCCGCCCCATGAGTTGTTAACAACGTCAGGTGCTAAATCGACACGCGCATTCCCGTTCGCATCAGTTGGAGCTAGAATCCATTGTGCTGCTGCTAGTAAATCACGGTCTGTTCCACCTTGTGAAGTAAATGCCTTAACAGCAATCCACTTCGCGCCCGGCGCTACGCCAACTTGGTTTGACCCATTCGGCTCACTACCGACCATCGTGCCCGTAACGTGTGTTCCGTGCCCATGATCGTCATACGCTGCAGAACGTCCTGCAGTCGCATCAAACCAGTTAAAATTATGATCGACTTGCCCAGTTACTGCATTGTATCCACGGTATTTCTCTTTTAAGGCAGGGTGATCCCATTGAACGCCCGTATCGATACTCGCAACGACAGTACCAGTTCCATCAAAGCCCATCGCCCATGCTTGAGGGGCTTTCACACGCTCAACGTTCCATTCAACGTTTGCGATTCCAGAAGTAGGCGCTGTTGCATTTGCAGATTTCGTTGTGAATAGCTGACGTGTTTCATTCGGAAGAACTTTCGCAACTTCAGAGAATGAAGCAACCTTTTCAGCAACTTCCTTCGTAGCTGTAACAGCTATCCCATTGACGATATAATAGGGAGTAATTTCTTTTACAAATCCTTTTTCCATTTGCTTTTCAAGGAATTCTTTCACATCTTCCTGCGTTTCAAGCGAAGTTGCTTTCAACTCAGAGACAACAGCAGAACGAACCATCAACTCTGTCTTTGCCGCCGATAAGCTCGCTTTCCCTGCATCTTTTTTCGCTTGAGCTGCAACTTTTTCTGTATCCGCTTGTTCTTTAAATTTGATTAAGAACGTTACCATTTCTTCATCTTTAAAACTGTCTAGTAAAGTATTGCTCACTTTATTCTTTGAAACTGATGAAGATTCCTTGAAAGATTGGTGCAATTTGTTCGTTTGTTCTGCGCTTACCATTCCAGGTGTAAGTAACGAGAACACCATTAGGAACGTCATCGCAATGCTAAAAATCCTACTTCTACTGCGCTTTTTCCTCAACTTCCATTCCTCCCTTTCTTGTAAAAGACGATGCATGTTGCACAAAAATTAACCCCATCACCCCTTTCAAAATTGCCTTAGGTAGTATAATGGCGTCTCCATGGCGTCTAGTAATATGTGTAAATACCATTTACCTTCAAGTTGTCTAGCAAACCGACTGCTCATTGTTTATAGTTGAACAAGCCCTTAAAACACACAAAATCACTGTATGTCAGGACTTGTTTGGATATTCATTTCGGAAAATATTAACGAGCAAAACTACAAAATACTATGTTTTCTTATAAGCTAGCTTTCCCTTTTTACACTAAAACTCAAATGGGAATAGCGAGAAGAGCATTTCGCCTTTCATGCGCTCTTTTGGAATAAAACCAAACTCCACATTTCGACTGTCCAAGCTTTCACCTGGCGTCCGATTATCCCCGACGACAAAATACGCGCCTTCTGGTACAGTCACTAGCGCCATGTCGTTCGGCACACCCATTGCATAGTCCTCTTCAAGCATTTGTCCATTTACATATAGATGACCATTATTAATTTCCACCGTATCATTCGGCATAGCAATAATGCGTTTAATGACATCAAAGCCATTGACATCTTCAAATTGAATAATGTCGTTTTGCTCAGGCGAATAAAGTAGATTACTCGTCATAATAATCGTCCGATCTTGAATTGTGGGTGCCATGGAATTTCCACTTATGACTGTAATCCCGATTGCAAAGCGGAAGATAAAAAATATTGCCGCGATGAAAAGCAGAAACTTCACCCAACTAAGGACGCTTTCTCGTGATGTACCTCGTTCATTCGCACGATCAGTGGTCTTCGTTTCCAATTCAATCATATGCATTATTGGTCACCATCCTTTGCTTTACTGATTTTATTTTCAGCATCTTCACTTGGGTTGGGCTCGGGACTTGGCTCAGGATTTGGTTCAGAAACAGGATCTTTTTCAGAGACTGGGTCTTCAACTGGTTGTCCTTCAGCTTCGGGCGGGCTTTCCGATATCGGACCATCTTTTGAAGCGCTATTTGCCATAACTTGTTCCATCTCACTGACGGCACTTTGAAAAATACTTTCCAATTCATGTACCACGTAGTTTTCTTCTTCGGTGTTATCAACCGAAAACTGTTGAATTAGTGTATCGGTATAGCTTCGTAATGCTGCTGTTCGTTTTGTCTTTTCATCTTCCGTAAATGTTTGAAGTCGTTCATTTGCCAATTGAATTTCCGATTGCAGCTCTTCTTTTAAGCGTTCCATTTGAAACTCACGTTCTGTATCAATTGCGCCTTTGATATCTTCAATCGCGTTTCCTCTTTGTGTATCAAACCAACTTGTCAATAGAGATTGAACATCTTGACTAGCAAACGTAATTGATACACTGCTGCCAATAATTCCGATTAAAAGAACAGCTCCAATGAGCAACTTTGCTACTTCCACACGACTTTTCTTCTTTCTTCTCCGATTACGCGCCTCTTTTTTATCCACAGCACACCCTCCAAACGTAAATAGTAGGACCCACAACGGGGCGGGCCCTACTTAGTTGTTAATTATTCATTGATTCCTGAAACGACATCATCTAATGCTGTTATAGCTGCAGCTTCGAGTTCAGCTGCTTTTGCTTCAATCAAAGCTTCTTGAGCGGCTACTAGTTCTAGAATAATTCCATGAATCTCATTGAATAAAGCATCAATTTTATGATCAACATGTATCTTCAAACTGTTGACAGTGCTTGTTTTTTCTGTTTCCACCTGGGTTGTAATTTCACTTTTCGCGTTCGCAATCGCTTGCTCTAAAGCTGTTACCGCCTGCTCTTTTACTGCATTAAGTTGTGTCGTTACTTCTTCAATTGCAGCAGATCCTTTGTTATCTGTATAGCTCGTCAAATCAGTTTCTGCAGCTCGCAGTGCTCTATCACCAGCTTCTTGTATGCGTAGGTATTCTTGTTGATAAACAGCATCAAACTGTTGTTGCATTCCAGCCAATATTTGATCTTTGGCAGCACCGAGACTGTCGAGATGACTTTGTTTAGCATTGTTAATTGCAGTCGTTGATCCAGCGATTTCAGAGTCTCTTGACATGTCAATACTCTGCCCAGCACCCGCTTTCATGCCATCGTATTCGGCCAACAAATCTTCCCGTTGATCCATCACGTATTGATCGATTGAATCCGTAACTTCAGCGGAAGCATCATTAAAGATACCGCTATACCAAGTTTTTAGTGCTCCTCCTGAATCTGTGTTCGCAAATGCAAGACCAATTCCAGATAGTAACCCTACTGAGATGGCACCAGCAGCCATTTTCTTTTTCACTGTCATTTTCAAATTCATTTCCTCCTTAAATGTTTAAGTTTTTTTCAATTTACTGTTTTGTTGTGTCTTCAGAGCTCTCTTCACGTAAGAGCTCTTCTAAAATAGCGAATGCACTGTTTTCGATCTCTTTTTCTGTCTTCATCATCTCTTGCTCAATGTCCAGTAATTCTTTTTCCAAGAGTGTTGCTTCAGTTTCTGCAAGTCGTGTGACGTAATCTTCTTTATACTTCTCAATGTCTGCTTTAGCAGTTGTCGAAGTCGTCAAAACGATATCCCCAATTCCCTTTCCAATTCCAACGAGGTACTGCTTTTTCTGGTTCTCAATAGACACTTCTAATGAAATAAGACCGTTTTGTACTTCGTCAGACACTTGTCCAACTACGCGCTGAAATTGTCGATTATACCAATCTAGCAATGACATATTTGCAGTCGCATGTGCATAAAATGAAGTACCTACGAACAGAAAGCTGCAAGTACATAGAGCAATTACAAGTTTTCTCACAATCACCATCCCCCCGCTTAATTCCGTAATGTGACAATTTTCTATTGAAAGCCACAATACGTTAGCCCCCACCTAGAACAGCAATTCACAAGTCTTGTACAAGAGCTTTTTTCACCTGTTTCCAGTATAAAATCTATTCTTTACCAATTCCTCCCTCTTAAGGCTACTCTTCTCTTATCCATTGGAGACTCATACGTAGCCTTTCGAGTATTTTCTTCTACTACTTTTGAATAACAAAGTATACTAATGAACCGGTTCATCGCTCAAAACTTTTAAATAAATAAAAACCAAATCCAGTATTTCCGGATCTGGTTTCTGAATCTTAATTCACAACATAGCGGACAAGCCCTTTCGCGTTTGCATAAAGTGCAGCTTGCGTCCGATCAGAAAGATTTAATTTCGCCAAAATCTGACTGACATGCTTTTTAACTGTGTACTCAGTCACAAAAAGGATCTCTGAAATTTCTTTGTTGGAGAGTCCTTTGCCTAATTCTATTAACACTTCGATTTCTTTTCGTGTTAATGTTTCAACTTGGCGGGAAGCCGTTGGAGCCTTGCGTGTTTTCAATAGGAAGTCAAAGAATTTTTGATCATAATAGTTTCTGCCGTTACTGATCATGCGTAAAGCAAGAACCAACTCTTCCGGCAATGATTCTTTTAAAATGTACCCCGATATCCCTAAGTTTTTCGCTTGTTTAAAATCTTCTTCAGAAGATGAAGAAGAGAGAACGACAAATTCGCAAACGACGCCTTGCCTTCTCGCCTCAACAATGACATCTAACCCTGATTCCATTCCTAATTCTAAATCGACAATGACAATGTCGGGATGCAACGTAGTTAACAGATTAATGGCCTCCAGACGATTGGCTGCCTCTCCGACCAACTTTAACGAATGCTCGTTACCAAGAATGGACGCTAAACCCGCTCTTATTAACGGATGATCATCTACAATTACAACATTCATACACCGACAACCCCTCTTATCATTATTGGTTTCATTTAAGTTTTCATGTCGTAGTTGTGTAGGTTCAACGTGCGATTACTAGCTTATTACTGTGTCAATGATAAGTATTTACTAACGACGGAAAAGCTTGTACACTTCCTCCTCTCAACAAAATAAAAACCTAACTAAATCGGATGACGGTCCGATATTAATCAGGTCGGTTGCACCAATTACTCCATACGTCCCAGGTGCCCACATAAGGAACGTACTTCACAGTCTCCTCGTATTCACTTACTTCTACTCCTATTCTACAGCATACTCTGGCAATAAAATGTCAAAACGTGCGCCAATCAACATTCTATTTTTAACACTTCCTACCTTTTCATGTCACCAAAAGTCGAAACAATCACCTATAGATTCGACAATATAAATCAGTTCATTCAGAATTGTTCCGGGGACAGGCACCGTTTTTATAGGTCTTACTTCTCAACAGACACCAACCTCTAAAGAGAGGAAAGCTGCCAAGGCATGGGTGGGTGCTTTGGCAGCTTGGATTGGTGATGAATGTGTTTATACCGGTTTCATTCGGTTGTATTGGCGCATGATAATAAGGGTTGCAGTGAGTAGACATAGCCCAGTTATAAGAAGGTAGATGGTGTTCGTGAGAGAGATAGGAAACGTAGGTAGTGTTTGCGCTATACCACTACTCCCAATCAGTCCTTCGGTCATCGTATGGACTACGAGATTACCTTGCCCTTCTGCTACAAATTGGAATGAAAATGCTGCTTCGAGCCCTTGATAGTCGTTTCCAAGATGCTCTGGAAAACGAATGACCATTTCGAGCGATTCTTCACTTCCACTTACTAGCTTTCTAGACGGCATTGCGTCGAAATCAGTCATTCTCCCGTCATACAAAATATGTTCTCCAGCTTGTATTTCAAGTACTAACGCATTGAACAGTTTTGGATCCCCTGTATTTTGAACGCGCACTGAATAGTCAAAGTCTTGGATACCAACGTTTTGCACGGTCACCATCCGAGGTGCCCAATCACCAGGTTTCATATTCTCAACTTGGAATAAGGGGGCCCCTCCTGGAGAGATGTTAATATCAACATCTTGTTGCGCAGGTGCTTCCTCAGCCACTGCGTTTATACCTGTTAAATAAAAGTACAATAACCCGATCATGAATATGACAACGAACGAGATTCGAATTGACTTCATCATCCTTATGCCTCCTTGAGCGACTACGTTAAGACGAGCGATTTCCGCTTTCTTCGCCGACTACTGTCGCTTGCTTTTTCTGAGGCAACTCGATTTGGGCAAACACTCTCCACAGCGTCACGACAGAATGAATGAGTAACAAAAACCCTGGAATTAATAACAGTAGCGCACCATTTTTAGACTGTGCAAAGTTGACGAAGTAGCCAACGTACGGGATTGTAAATCCAGAATATTGTGCGACCACGTTTTCAGACAGTACCGGATTCATATCTTCAGCGTTATTATTGTCACCTTTTGTCCGAAATAATATCGTATCCCCACTGGTCACAACCTCGGTAATTCTGTGTGTTATTAGCATTTCTTCAGTCTCTCGGAACGTAATGACGTCACCAACTTGGAGCTTTGTTGCATCCACGTCTAAATCTACAGCAATAATCGAACCTGTTTGAATGCCTGGCTCCATCGACCCGGAAAGCACGGTTTTTAATTGGTAACCGAAAAACTGCGGCTCGCCACCTGATATTTTCGTAATGACCACCGCGGAAGCGACTGTTAGTAACAACACCATTAATAACCCTGTAAGCAGATTATTGATCCACTTCATCATTATTTTCGTTTTCGACGTCTTTCTCGCTCTCATTTGTCTCGACCTCCGATTTATTTTCTATGTCCATTTCAGCGTTTTCATCTTGTGAATCTACTCGATCTACAACTTGACCTGTTTCATCTGTATGCTTTCCTTGATCATTGGAAGATCCTTCATCACGCGTTTCTTCTTGAACTTGTTGCTCACTACCTTCCACCTTGTCCTCCCCATCTATCATTTCTTCATCATTTTCATTCCCATCTTCCGTGCTCTCATCGCTCAACTCTTCACTTTCTTCCTCTTTAGTCGTTTGGCCATCACCTTCGCACCCAGTGGTAGTCGATTCGTCCTCTTCGGTAGATGCTTCTTCCGCACTTTCGCCTTCAAGACTAGTTTCCACATCGTCATCTTCAATCACATTGCCACACTCGTCTACTATTTCCCAAACGCCAGCGTTAATGGATTGACTAACGACAGATTGACTTGTGAATTCTGCATTCGTATGAGATGAGAAATAAGTGATAAGGTAAAGGGATAAGTAACAAATGAATGCAATTTTCAAGTTGAAAAGCAGCGTTTTGGCATCTCTTTTATACCTACGTCTTCGGTTACTTTTCAATCTCACACCACCTTTTTCGCTGTTGAAATGATTCACTTTACAGCTATTTCTCCAGCTATACGCTCGTTATAAGCAAGAGAAATAGACATAAAATTTATTAAAAAGGAGGAGAAGTGCTCCCCTCCTTTGGAATAAAAGCTTATTTTGCTGTTCCAGCTGTTTGCTTCGCATCAAACGTCCACTCAAGTTGTAATGAATCGCCTTGGAACACGTTTTGATCTTTCCCATTGTCTACAAACTCGAACTTAACCGTTAAGCTATCAGATGTTTTAGCTTTAAGCCCGTCCGGCTCTCCACCCAAGATCCAGCCAAGTAAGTCTCTATCGACGACATCCGATTTACTTAAATCTTTTAGTGTGGTTTCATGGACAACTTCTGTCTTTTTATCTTTATTAACAATAAACTTCACTTTAATATGCTCTCCGAAGTCCGCACCCGCATTATTGCCATTTGCATCAGTCACCGTATATTTCGATGTTAAGAATACTTTTGACACATCCAGGCTTCCAATATTGTTTAGGGTGAAATTACGTGTCATTGTATCGCCTGGTTTAATGTTCTTTACATCGATGATTGCATTTGCCGCGTCACCCCCCGTTACATTAATATCAAGCGTACCTGCTGCGAAACTGCTGTTGTTCACTTCCACATCATTGAAATAGGCATACGTGCCGCCACCAATCATACTAACTGCCAATGCACCTGTTGCGATTCCCATTGCTAATTTCTTTTTAAGACTCATCATTGATTATTTCCTCCTATTAGGTGATTTAGTTTGTAACACATCGTTCCACTACCATTTTGAAGTCTACAAATTTCAATGCTTGTAAATTCGCTACCTTGCACCAATTTCATAGTTCTGCGACTGTTTCACAGTGTTTTTTCAGTACTCTTGAATATTTAGTCAGTATAAGTTCTAGTCTGTAAAATACTTAGTTGGAAGATTGGTCATTCTAACGAGCAACCAGACAAACAATCAACATATTTCGAAAGGTTCATTTTCCCAATTTATACGTTTCTTTTTACAGACCATCTCCCCCTCTTGACTATGCTTGTAGAACTATGAAAGTGGAACTGTTTTTAGTATATACAGAGCAGAAGATCTCTACTTCCCTCTTAAGAACACTCTTTCATCCAGACAGTATTCTCAAAAAGAATACGATTCACCGTACACTTTCGTACCACATATCATTCATAAGTGGCATTTTTCGAATGTATCCTTGATTTTAGTTCGATGATTTTGGTTATAGGGCTTATAACCTATATTTAAAAATAAAATACTGCCAATGCATCTTTAATCGCCTTGGCAGTAAGCCTACTGGTATTTATGAGAATGAACGGAAACCGTTAGGAACAGGTATTATTGAAGCAATCTATTCTAAGTCCGTGAAAGAGCCAACTTTCAAGTTTAATATAAATCAATCATTGCTAATGCTTTGATTTCGCCAATTTTCCGGTAGTTACGTTCTTTATCATTTTTTGCGAATAAAATGAAGTCCTTTATACGCATAGATGACGCGTGGGCTAGATTGCTTTTAGTTTGACAATATATCAAGCATGGCACCTCTATATTAAATACCTTCTTCGTAATCTGACCGAGTATATGTATGCAATCGTACAATCCTTCCTAACTGACTATGCGGTTCAAATTCATGGTATATACTTCATCTTCAAATGATGAGCTAGAGATAAATAGGACAAATATTTAGGTACTTACCACCATAAAATCAATAATATTTATTACTTTTAACATCTAAAGTGCTATACTATCAAAGACGATTTGAATAGGAGGAATTCAATTGAAAAAACCATTTCGTGTAACGAAGCTTATCTCTTCTTTCGTGTTGACAGCAGGCTTACTTTTCAGTAGTATCCAACCACTTGCCGCTCAAGCTGCGAGTGTAAAAGAAGAACAACAAGTAGAACAAACAACTAAATACACGTACAAGGTGATGAAAGTTTTACGTGTCAGCCTTGGCGTGGACAAGCATTCTACTGTGAAAGATGACGAGATTGCTAGTATGAACAAAGCAGAAGTGATGAATCGGTATCTTTCATCTCAAGGAAAGAAAGTGAAGGGGAATGAGGTGCGGAAAGCTGTTGAATTAATTTTCAACATCGACTTGGATTTCATTTCAAAACAAGGAATTGGCACGACGGTATCTTCGTATGATGCTGCGGTCATGGAAATCCTTCGTCTTGACTTGGGATTAGAAAGAGACGACATTTCACGTGATCAAGACATTATGGCGATGAAAAAAAATCACGTGATGGACCGCTACAGCAAAATGTTTGGGTACAAGCTTTCTGGACCTGAATACCGTGTTTTAATCAATCAAATATATGGGGTAAACTTGGACGGTATCGCAAATTTGGAACACGCTCAAGTCGCAATCTATTCAAAGGGTCAATGGATTTTAAAAAGCGATCAGGATTTAATCATCCTCCGTTCCAGCCTGGACGATGTTGAAGTGTACGTCGCACCGACTGACTACTATACGGCCCTAACCGGCTCAACTGAACTTCCAGCATCGCTAATTGCAAAGTTAGCAAGCATGGGTTTCACCTATGACGAGTCAACAAACGCATACTACTACGCCAACCCAACAGGCGAATCAATCCCGGACGCCTTTAAAGGCCAAACCCTCGGCACAATCGTTGGAACCATCGCAAACGAATTCCCAAAACAATAAACAACCACTAGGAAAATGAGCAAAGCACCCATCCAATTTCAGTATGTTTGAAATTGTTTGGGTGCCTGTCCCCAAAACAATTCTCTATGTTCAAAATCGTTTGGGTGCCTGTCCCCCAAACAATTCACGAATGTAATTCTTTATACCCAATCCTAAATCTCTTCACCATAATTTTTCTCTTCAATCAGACGAATATAGTACTTAACTCCCCTGAATTATCGACAATAGTTTGAATTCAGTTGTAAATCAATTTTCAAATTCAACGCTTTCATGCACTCGATCGCCGTTTTACCGGCTACCGGAAAAGCAGCAAAATGAAGATTTGCGCTCATCTTAACCAAATTGCGCCGTGGTACCGCTACATACTCCGCTAAACTTCCCCCTTTTTCTAACATACTCGTACTCATCATGACATTGTCCCCCACTGCCAAACCTGTCACAGCATTTCCCACTTCAACAATTGTTCCAGCACCCTCTGAACCGATTACATAAGGAAAATGGACAGTTTGCGGGATGAAATACCGATCATGAATACCTACTCCGAATGCCTTCACTTGAACGAGAACTTCTTCATCCGTGAAAACTAGTTTCACCACTTCCATCATTTCAACAGTTTGAGCGGTTGCACTTGTTCTTACAAAAGCTTTCATTGTTTGTACCATTCTCTCTCCTCCTTTGTTTTTGAGATGATTGCGGGTCTTACTTATATATGTGCAATAGACTGTGACGCGATGACAAAAAATTGCTTTGCTCTTACAATGCGCCCGACTGGGGAGTGCTGCATTTTTTTAGGTATGGTTAGTGATGAATGACTATTTGTCGTATAGAGTCGAACACCTTTGACAAGCAATCAAAAATATATGAAAATACAAGTAAATTACAAAACGACTAGTATACAAGCGTCTATTTGTGCTTTATTCCAATACATTTGACTTCCCCTACTTATGAGGTGATTCCATGGATACAACGAAAAACGATACTCAACTCTCTGACGACTATGAAAAAGTAGTTCTTGAAAATGCATATTTGAAGCAAATGATTCATCATTTATTGCCAACAGTTCAATTGCGACCGCCTGAAGAAATCGTGACGAATGCATCCGAACCGGCTGAAAAAATCCGTTTGTTTAAGGAGCTATTCATCGGAAGAACGGATGTCTTTGCTAGAAGATGGGCGTCGAGTGACGGCAAAGTAGGCTACTCACCTGTCGTGTCGAATGGGAAATATGTTCCTTTAACGAATCAAGTCATTTACGATCATCTGCGAGGAGAACATGTCATTGGCATATATCCCATGCTGTCAGGGGATACATGCCGCTTTTTCGTCGTGGATTTTGATAAAGGGGATTGGCAAAAGGATGTTTCGGCATTTGTGGCTATTTGCAATGAAGTGTTCCTTCCATGCTATATTGAAAAATCACGCTCCGGCAATGGCGCGCACGTATGGATGTTTTTTGCCGAAGCGCTTCCAGCTGTTCTTGCTCGCAAACTCGGGAATGCGTTATTGAAAAAGACGCAGACTCGCACTTCAACATCACTTTCCTCGTACGACCGTTTTTTTCCCAGTCAAGACCATTTATCCGCCTCAGAAGGGTTAGGGAACTTAATTGCACTCCCATTGCAACAGCATGCACGCATACAGGGAAACAGCGAATTTGTCACCTCTACATTTGATTCGATAGACAATCAATGGGCTTATTTATGCTCAGTCATTAAAATCGATAATAACCTAGTACGAAATGCTTTATATGTACTTGGTGCACCTGCGCCTGAACTCTTTGTGAATGAACAACCCGTTACCATTACGGCTGTCAGAAAGAATGGCATCCATTTTGCATTAGACCACTTATCCGAAGCAATGCTGAACCAATTAAAATCCTTGGCGACTTTTGGCAATCCAGAATACCATAAAGCGAAAGCAAAACGGTTGTCCACACAACACCTTTCTGCACGAATTGAATGTTTTGATGTAACAGAAAAGCACCTTATTCTTCCTCGAGGGACAGAAAGGGCAATTCGTGATTGGATTGCTTCGACGGATTATTCGATCGTTTGGCAAGATGAAAGGTATGCAGGTACGCTCTTTGAGACAGAGTTTATGGGCCAATTAACAATGCAACAACAAGATGCTATGGATCAATTCATGAAAAATGAATGTGGCGTTCTGGCGGCAACGACCGGTTTCGGGAAAACTGTAACAGCTGCAGCGTTAATTGCGGAGCGGAAGGTCAACACACTCATCATCGTGAACCGAAAACAGCTACAAAGCCAGTGGATCGAACAGTTAGCCACTTTTTTAAGCATTCCCAAAAAGGCAATTGGTCAAATTGGTGGCGGTAAGCAGACGGGCACTGGCAAGCTTGATGTCGCAACCGTCCAAACGTTAACAGCTAATGGCATAAGCCCACTCATTACACAATACGGACAAGTAATCATCGACGAATGCCATCATGTGTCAGCCTATACGAATGAGCAATTGTTGAAGATGGTACGCGCAAAATATGTGTACGGATTAACGGCCACCCCTTCCCGGAAAGATGGGTTGCATCCGATCATCCACATGCAATGCGGCCCAATTGTCTATAAAACACATGCCAAAACGCAAGCACTCATCCGTCCGTTCCATCATGTGTTAAAAGAGCGTTTCACCTCCTATCAAACAACTTCTTCTACGCTGCCTTCGATTTACAATGAGTTAGCTGATAATGAAAGACGCAATCAACTCATTTTCAACGATGTGCTGCTCGCTTTGGAAGACGGATTCACGCCTTTAATTTTGACGGAACGGGTGAGTCATGTAGAAACTTTGGCAAATATGTTTAAAGGATTTGCAAAGAACGTTGTCGTGCTTTCAGGAAACCTTTTGAAGAAGAAACAGACAGAAACATTGCAAACGATCAACGAGCTGCCGGCACAAGAGGAACTCGTCATAATCGCGACAGGGAAATACATCGGAGAAGGTTTTGACTGTGCAAGACTCAGCGCTCTGTTTCTCACAATGCCCTTCGCATCATCGGAAATGCTTACGCAATACGTTGGACGGCTCCACCGCCAACATGACGAAAAACAGGAAGTACGGGTGTACGACTACATTGATCGGAAAGTCCCCGTGCTGCTCAACATGTCCCATAAACGTATGAAAGGCTATAAACAATTAGGCTACATACGAGAAGCAGACCAATCAAGTACAGCTGATCAACTGCAACTCTTTTAACAGCCGATAGAAATTAACTCGTACTTAGAAAATCTTATCTTCCCCAAAATCGCTAGACACGAATAAACACCTTAGAAAGCATGAAGGCAAAACTCCCTTCATGCTTCTTTCGTAATTTGGAGGGCCTTAACGGAGGATTGGCATCTAAACATTTTAGTTTATTCATAATTGTTTTGGGGACTGGCACCGTTTTTATGTTCCTTTTGCACTACTTCCTACAACACACCTTTCTCCATTCGTATAGCCGAGTAACTTCTACCAACACAATTCAAACCATTCCAAATTGTTCCGGGGACAGTCCCACATTTTCATACCTTTAGTCCTCTCCGCCACTTTCTTCCATTACTATGGTACACTGAATCTATCGAATCTTGTATTTTTAGTAGATACTTAAAGGAGCTTGCCATGTATATCGTTAATTCCACTTTTCAGGTTCCACCTGAGAAGGCTGACGAAGTGATTCGCATTTATAACAATCGTTCGAAGCGGGTGGATCGGGCGGAGGGGTTTCTCTCTTTTCAATTGCTGCAAAATCAAAAGCGGGCCGGTGAGCTCGTTGTCCATATGGAGTGGCAGACGAGGGAGCACTATTTACAATGGGTACGCAGCGAAGAATTCAAGGAAATCCATGAACTGGAGAAGAAATACCCTGACCAAGAGCTCGCATCGATCATTCCGAAAGTTTCTCAATACAAGGTGGTGTCTACCTGATGAATATAGACTCGAAAAACCAAGTTGTTGAGGAAATCGTCCACCAGATTTATGAAGCATATCCTTGGCTCGTTGAGAAATTCGGTGAGAACGGGCGTAAACGCACAGCGGAGGACAATTATCATCACCTCGACCATTTGGAAATCGCTTTTCAAATGAATGACGCTCAATTTTTCATTGATTATACGAAATGGTTGGACGAAGTGTTGACGAGCAGAAATGTAAGCAGGGCTATAATTGTCGATAACTTTCAACGACTACAACACGTTCTTCCTGGCAAATTGGACAGCGATCGGGAAACAGCTTATTTGCATTACCTAGCCGAAGCCCTTACAATTCTACGGCAACTAGACGTTTGAGGAGGAATTGAATGACGGAACATGCCATCCAACTCGCGCATAAATTTCTAAACGGAGATGAGCAAAATGCCCTCTCCTTCATCCATACAGTTTTAGCGAACAACGATCGACTGTCGCTTTACGAAGACTTGATTACCCCTGCAATGATTCATATCGGCAAGCTATGGGAACGAAACGAAATTACAGTTGCGGATGAACACTTGGCAACTGCAATCTGTGATTATATTATTTCATATGTTGAATTTAAATCGGCAGCGATGGATGCGGCCAGCAATCGAAAAGTGATGCTATTCGGAGTGGAAGGCGAAGAACATTACATTGGGTTGAAGATGGCGACGTCTGTCTTTCAGGAGTTCGGCTGGAAACTTCGTTATTTAGGGCCGAACTTGCCGCTTCGCCACGCAGAAACGGCGGTCAATGCGTGGCAACCTGACGTTGTCGCCATGTCAGCCGCACTTTCATATCGCTTGCCAATGCTTCGTAAATCCGTTGAGGTGCTTGCGAGTGTTGCACACAAGCCTACTATTTTAATTGGCGGTCGGATGTCGCCACACGCAAAGTTTGAAGATGTAGCGGCTCCTGGACAAGTCGTCGTCCTACAAAGCTTACGGGATCTTCATGCGTGGCTACAGCACACAGGTAAAGGAGCCGTTACTGAAAATGTCATTTCCTAATTCCGCTTTTCCATTACCGATGTACGCCATTAATCAACACTTAGAGATCGTGCAAATGAATCAAGCTGCCCTTAACACGTTGACGATTGGGACAAGCTTATTGGACATCATTGAATCGGAAAGCCGGTCTAAACTCGCAGAGCATCTCGAACAATTCCAGACGATTAAAGCGCTCGAGATTAACTTACTTACAAAAACAAGCGACATCCAACTTGCGGATCTGTATGTTTCTTGGACGGATGAGACAATTGGTGAAGTTATTATCGTTCCAAAGGACGAAGCGGTTCGGAAAGTGAGTGAGCAATTGGGGAGGCTACGTCATCGACTGACAGAAACCAACTTTGAATTGTTGCAAGCGAAGGAATCAGCAGAGGAATTGTTACAAGAAAACATTAGACTTTCTTCTCCTTTCATTGAACTGACTCAAACAGTTGGCCTCATTCCAATTTTCGGCCCTCTCGAT
Organism: Sporosarcina saromensis; assembly: GCF_033253735.1. Lineage (NCBI taxonomy): Bacteria > Bacillati > Bacillota > Bacilli > Caryophanales > Caryophanaceae > Sporosarcina > Sporosarcina saromensis. The sequence continues at coordinate 75,411 of NZ_JAUBDI010000005.1, forward strand.
GAACAAAAGTCTGAAAATATTGCCGCTACCGTTTCTAACCGGGCATATAAATCCGATGCTGATACCGTCATCATCGACTTCACCGCTGTCGGGGAGATTGAACAAGGTGGATTGAACGGCTTCCAAAAACTTGTTCATATTATGCAGCTTCTAGGTTTTACAATGCTTGTCGTTGGGCTCCATCCCGAACACGTAAAGAAATGGAGTGCATTGGAGTTCACTGCTGATGTTCGTTTCTTAAAGTCCCTACGGCTAGCCCTTGACAGCGTTTTAACTACACCTGTCCGTTAACATACCCTGTTATTACAGAAACTACTTGAATGCACAAGCGAGGATGTGGACGAAAAATCGTCCCATCCTCTCTTTTTTGTAGCACTTTGCATCTCCACAACCGCCACACATTTCCACATCCCCATAAAACTCCAGCTACATCTTTGACACTTAAAACTTGAAAAACCTTGCAACCGCAACGCGCACACTACTTTTTACTCCATTCAAAAAAGCGTACTATTTTTCAATTCAAATCATTTCAAATTGTTTTGGGGACTGGCACCGTTTTCATCCATCTTATGCACTACTCCCCGCAATCCACCACGCCTCATTGGTCGGTATCGGAAAAGCCTTCTCGGAACGATTCGAATCATTCTAAATCGTTCCAGGGACAGGCACCGTTTTTCTCCCTCTTTAGCCCCACTCCCCTTTCCCTCCACAAAAACTAGTGCTTCATCTTTATTTTCGACAAATTTCTCACGTTTTGGGTGAAAATCTGTTAAGGTATATACTGTTGTTATTGAATGCGCATGTCTTTCCCATTTCTGTTTGAACTTAGACTCAAGACAACTTAGATGCGTTTTAACAGCTTCCTATTACCGATACATAGGAACGTTCTTTTCATACGGCTTCGTTGACAGTACTGGATCTATGTACAACCTAATAGCCGTGCAGATAAGAATAGAGGTCGCTCTCTATTTAAAGGAAAGGTGAATATGCATGATTGAAATTAACCAAATTACAACGTTATTTTTAGCCGCAGCAGTCTACTTGCTCGGTACGGCACTCGTTCATCGAATTGGGATTTTAGATCGATTTCTGATTCCTGCACCCGTTGTCGGCGGTCTTTTATTTGCTATTTTGGCGCTCGTTTTACAATCCACAGGCATCGTGGAAATTTCCTTGGACACGTCGTTACAGTCCTTGTTCATGATTGCTTTTTTCACGACGGTCGGACTAGGCGCGAGTTTCAAGCTGATCAAACTCGGTGGAAAACTGCTCGTCATCTATTTGTTACTGTGCGGCGTAACCGTTTTCATGCAAAATGTGATCGGCGTCTCACTCGCTAAAGTCTTTCATATTGACCCATTACTCGGCGTCATGAGTGGCGCTGTGTCCATGAGTGGTGGACACGGAGGTGCTGCAGCGTACGGCCAAACGATTGAAGAACTCGGCATTTCTTCTGCTGTGACGATCGGGATGGCGGCTGCTACGCTCGGACTCATTTGCGGGAGCCTTTCTGGTGGTCCGATTTCCCGTCACTTAATTGGCAAGTACAATTTAAAACCAAAAGAAGGCAACGTAGAAGAGTATGTCGAGCAAGACGAAAAGCCGATCGGCCAGCATTCATTCATGGTGCAAGTCGCAATGATTACGTTGTCGATGGCTGGTGGCACGTTGATTGGTGATGTCTTCACAGAAGCGACTGGCTTTGTATTGCCTGCGTACATCGGAGCCATGTTCGTCGCGGTTCTTGTTCGAAACATCGTCGACCGCTTCCTTCCAGGTACCGTCAATATGAAGGAAATTAATTTAATCGGAGATGTTTCACTCGCCATTTTCTTATCCATGGCACTCATGAGCATCAAACTTTGGGAAGTCGCAGGTCTTGCACTCCCACTCGTCGGTATCATCATCATTCAAGTGGCATTCATCGTTGTTTTCGCGGTATTCGTCATGTTCCGTGCACTCGGCAAAGACTATGATGCCGCGGTGATGATTGCTGGTTTCCTCGGCCACGGCCTCGGTGCGACGCCAAACGCGATGGCCAATATGGGCGCTACTGTGAATAAATTCGGACCTTCCCGTACAGCATTTCTCGTCGTACCGATTGTCGGCGCGTTTCTAATGGACGTTATTTTTAGCGCCCCAATCATTATTACGACAATTAATTTCTTTGCTCCATAAACGATGCTATCGAAAGCCAGCTCGCTTTGCTACTTCAGACAGGATTTGTCCAGAAGTCAGCTAGAGAGAGCTGGCTATTTTTTATTCATCACCATACAAGGTACAATGGAACATAATAGACAGACAATTCACGCATACATTGCATGAATCAAAACCGTGCGTTTTAAAGGAGGAAAACACGTGGAAAAGCTGAAAGAACTTGCAGGAATGGCGATCATAACGGTACTCTTCACCCTTTTCACAATCGCACTAGTGTCCGCGTACATAGAAGAATACAACCTATTGAAAGCAGAGCCCGTAACCGTAAAGACGATCGAGAAAGCAGGCGCAAAAGGCTTATATGGTCCCCCTTCCTATTATGTTCGTGTGGAATTGCCAAATGGAGAAGAGGCTCCTTACTTGAATCGAATTTCCAACCAGCAAATAAAAGACTTCCAAGTGGGTGATGAAGTTTCAGGCTATTCACTGCGCCCATCTGATTTTTCCACACTGCGAGATTTCATTTTCGACAGCATCTTTTACTTGGCCGGTATCTTGATTCTCGGTTTATTGGCCTTCTGTTGCTGGGTCGCGCTAATCCTCACCATTCCATGGAAGCAATCAAAACAAAAGACGCTATCAAACAAGCAAAAGAAACGAGAACGCAAACGTTGGAAGAAGTTAAATCGCAAGAAAAAAGGTAGTGGCTGGGGCATTGTAGGCGGCATCATTGCATTCTTTCTGCTGTTCCTCATTCATCCACTATGGAATCTGCTCATGAAGCTCCTACCATTCGGCAAAACCCAAAACGAAGCGCTCGTCCTCGATCGGGATTCATATGTCACATACAGAAAACACGAAGATTCTTCGTATGAACTGACCCTTTCCTTTCAAGACGATGCAGGGCAATCTGTTCAAGTCATTAAAGACGTAACACGCAATACGTACCATCAGTACAACTCCGGTGACGCAGTACCCATCACGTTTCGCAATGCAAATCCGTATGATGTGTTCATCCAAAACACGACATTTTGGGACCTCTTTCAGCTAGCGACGACATGGCAAGCCTATCTCTATTTCTCCATTATCGCGCTTACCGTGTTTGTTGGGCGAATCTATTGGCGGGATTATAGAAAGAAAAATTCAAAGAGTCAAGACATACAAAAATCCAGGTAGCTCCGTTTGGGAGGAACCTGGATTTTTTGCATGCGCTTATGTGAAGGTCATTTAGTAAGGAAAAATTATTAATAAAAGCAAAACTCCATACTACAATTTTAAAGTCGAAGAGAATTATAGTGATTGTATTCAACTCAACTTTGACAAGTAAAGATTGGTTTCAACAAAGCAGTCTTTTCTATCATCCGTTCTTCAAAACGTTCTATAAAACTCTTAAATAATCCCTTGGAATCGTAAAATAATCTCCGCAATAACAGCGGATCCAAGAAATGTTCCCAGCATGACAAGCGTCGCAACAACGATTGTTTTCCAACCGAGTTTCACGAAATCTGTCCAAGAACGCCCAATCGCAATGCCTGCATAGGCGAGGATCGGAGTCGCTAGTGCAAGAAGCTGAACTTCTGATGTCCACTGTACAACCTTTTCAGAGCCAGGAAACCAAGGCATGGAAACGATGACACCGATAATCGAGATATACGCGATACTAGGGAAATTCACGGGAATCAGCTCTTTTAGAATAAAACCGGCCAAACAAATAACAACAAGTGTAATCATGCCAGGAACAGCTTTAATTGGCAGAATATCATACCCTGCCAAGTTTCCAATAAGGGCGGTGATACCAAAGATTCCAAGCAACAATACCCACTCTTGTATGTTTTTCAGCATTAGTACCCCTCCTTATTAGGCGTCATTCGCGCATAAATTTTCTCTGTTAATGGAAGTCCAATGAAGATACTTACCCACAAACCTGTTGACAGTGAAAGCAAATTACTCGCACCCGAAAATGCGACAATTTGCGATTCAAGCTCTGGAAATGCAGCAATGAGCGAACCACTCGCGGCAGCCATCATACTTCCACTTCCGACACCTGATGCCATTGCAAACGATAATGGGCTCAGTGGCGTCAATGTTGCGAGTAATCCAGAAATAAGCCCAAGGAACACAGCACCAAACACGGTTCCAAAAATGTACATCGCCATCACACCCCGTCCCTCAGGAGAGTTAATGCCGAATTTGTCCATAATTAACCCCACGTTCGGCTCACGGCCGATGGAATGCGTCATACCGATTGCTTCACGTTTAAGTCCAAGCCATACCGCAACTGGTAATGCGATTAAAATCGTTCCTAAATTTCCGAGTTCCTGCAAGAGCAATGCTGGACCTGCTGCAATGACTTCAGGTAAAGACGGCCCAATAATAACCCCAATTTTCGCTAATAATAGTGATACTCCTAAAACAATAATCGGTTCGGCATTTTTTGACTGCTTCTCTTTAACCACTGGTGTGAAATAAAGCACCAAACCAATCACAAGTGCATATAACATCGGTAGTAATAAAATCACGCCTGGCCCAACTGGAATTTTAAATGTACCAATCAATTCAGTAATTACCACAATCCCCAGCACAATCGCATGTAACCGCCAGTCCTTCCAGATACCAGCTAGTGAATTCTCATTTCCAACCATGCAAATCTCCCCCCTCTTTTTATTCCCACTCCTCTTTGCAATCCATCAAGTTACTGCCTCACGCTCAAGCAATTCCGCTACCGCAGTGGAATCACGTGATCCACTTCCTACTGCATTTGCTCGTTTAAACAACTCCAGTGGTGCATCACTAATTGTTGTAGGTACACCAACATTGCTAGCCAAACTCTGATACAACGTAAGATCTTTTAACATGTTGTCAAGAGAAAACATCACTACGTCATAGGTTTCGTGAATCATAGCAGGACCAAACACATCCATTACTCGTGACTGAGCAGACCCTTTTTGAAAGAGCTCTCTTAACTTTTCTTTTGAAATACCTGCCCTTTCTCCAGTTAGCAAGGCTTCCCCTAACAACGAAATGATGCCGCCTACGACCATATTATTACACAACTTCACAATCTGCCCTGCTCCACTTGAACCCATATATTCAACATGCTCTCCCATTGCTTGAAGCACAGAAGAAACTTGTTGAAACGCATTTTCAGGTCCACCGACCATGATCGTGAGTGTCCCTGAACTTGCACCATCAGGTCCACCACTTACCGGACAATCAAAATACGAAATGCCAACAGAACTTGCTAATCCTTCGATTCTCCGTGTCCTCGCAACATCATTCGTGCTCATATCCAATATCGCCGATCCAGGCTTCATAATGTGTAACGCTCCATCCTCCTCATCCAACAGGACGCGTTCCACTAAATCCGTCGTCGGTAAAGACAATATGACGACGTCACTCGACTTGGCGAGTTCTGGAACTGAAACAGCTCCACTTCCACCTTTCTCCACAACCCTTGCAACTGCTTCAGGATTCGTATCATATACCGTCACTTCAAATCCTTTGCAGATTAAATTCGTAGCAATCCCAAATCCCATCAGACCGCATCCAATAACACCTATTTTGGTCAAAAGATTCCCTCCAGACATTTCTTACTGATAAACCACTTGCTGATCAAGGTCTAATATAAACGGTTTTATAGTCCGTCCAAAAATCCAATGTCGTCGACCCTTGCTCACGTGGCCCAATACTGGAAGCTTTCTTGCCACCAAAAGGATACTGATTCTCAAAATAGTTGGACGGGATGTTTACATGAGTTACGCCCGATTCAATATGGCGAATGAAGTGAAATGCTTTCTTTAAATCATTTGTATAAATCGTCGATGACAAACCAAATTCACTATCATTCGCTAGTTCCAATGCTTCTTCATACGTATCGACAACACTCATTGCCATGACCGGGCCAAAGATCTCCTCTTTAAAAATCGTCATGTCGCGCGTCACACCACTAAACAACGTCGGAGCAACGAAATAGCCTGCGTCCAGTCCATTTTCCATCAATTGTTCGCCACCACATTCGAGAATTGCCCCCTCGTCAATGGCCGATTTCACATAGTGTAAATACGTTTTCAGTTGTCCATCATCGACGACAGGCCCGTTGTCAACGCTTTCATTAAAACCATCACCAATTTTTAACTGCTGAGTCCTTGCAACGAGTTTTTTCGTCAAATTTTCCGCAATGGATCGGAGTACGATTAGACGACTTGTACCTGTGCAACGTTGTCCGTTGTCTAAAAATCCACTGATAATCAAGTTTTCCACTGTTTCATCCAAATCTGCATCTTCAAGCACAATCGATGCGTTCTTACCGCCCATTTCCGCTTGCATTTTCGCACCACGTTCACTCACGGCCTTCCCAAGAGCGAGTCCTACTTGTGTAGACCCCGTAAACGATACGGCTTTGATCTTTTCATGACTACCGATTGCATTTCCGATGACTCCGCCTGGGCCTGTCACCATATTAATGACACCCGCAGGAACTCCTGCTTGCTCAAACAGTTCCATAATCTTGACACTGATTAACGATGTGTTACTTGCAGGTTTGAAAATCACCGTATTCCCCGCGACTATTGCAGGCGCAATCTTCCAAATGCCGATTCCAAGCGGGAAATTGTACGGAGCAATCACAGCAACTACACCAAGTGGTTCACGGATTGTATAGGCAAAAATGTCCGCATCATGCGACGGAACCGTTTCTCCTGTCATGCGAGTTGCTTCTCCGCTAAATTGTTTCATCGCTTCAATCGTTTTTCGTACTTCTCCATTTGCTTCCCTGAATGACTTCCCGACTTCTTTTGTAATAATCGTAGCCAACTCTTCTTGCTGCGCTTCCAACAACTGAATGAGCTTGAACAACACGTCTCCACGAGTTGGTACAGCAGTATTCGCCCAACTAGGAAATGCATCTTCTGCCGCTTGTATTGCGCGTTCGACATCGATTTCATTCGACTTTTGGAAATAGCCTAACACCTCTTGATTTGCTGGATTCAAGCTTGCGTATGTTTCGTTCGTGTTCGATGAAACCCATTCACCATTAATGTAATTGTTATAAGTTGTACTCATCGTTGCACCCCTTCTCAAAGTATCTATCTATTACGATAAATTAAATTAAGAAGTAGTTATATGTGACCCATCACAAAATTTCCTATTATTTTTCATTGAGCTCCATAAAAATTTTAAAGGCAATCACAAAGTCAATCCAGTCTTCTCCATTGGAAAAATCAATGCCTAGTATCTCTTCCGCTTTTCGCAACCGATAGTAAAGTGTATTTGGATGCACATGTAATGCATTTGCAGTCCGTTTCTGACTACTATTTGACTGGATGAATACGTTTAGCGTATCGATTAACGTTGCATCTGCCCTTTTTAGTTGGCCCAACTTATCATTCATGAAACGCTCTAATAATTCCTGGTCGACTTCATACAATAACCGCTCAATACCGAGCATTGAATATTCCACAATGGGTACATTATATTTTTTTGCGTAACCGACAGATCGCATGGCCTCCTTGTAGGACACTGATAACTCCTGAATCGGTGTTTCTCTACCAATTCCTACACTAATATCAGAACTCCCTGCCCCCATCTGCCGAATGCTTTCGTATAACTCTTGTACCGTAGAACGAGAAATGGTCGGGACAAGTATAATCAGTTGAAAGGCTCGTGCAAAAATTAACGGATGCACGCGCTCTGAACGAAGCTTTTTCTCTACAGATTTCACAAACTTTTCTTTTCCAATTAATTCTTCCACTTGCCACAAGGGTTTTTCGTTTCCTTCAATTACAATACATTGTACGAGCGTATCTGATCGCCAATTCACATACTGTAATGCTGCCTCCAATTCCCTTCCAGATAACCCTTCCAGTAAACGATTAAACACTTGCTCTCTAAAATAAATCTCTTTTTCGTACAATGCGTTTTCCTTAATCAGTTCCAATGCAATCGACAAACTTGCCTGTTCAATTGTAATTTTGTCCATTTCACTGTACTGCTCAAAAGGTTTCGGCAAGGAAAGAAAACCTAATGTATCCACTCCCCTTCGAATCGGAAATAAATGAGCCTCAGAAGTTCTATCAAGGTAGCTAAAGTAACGCACGGCAACCCCGATTCTCCTTTTCAGTAATGAAAGGATTGCATCTATTCCCCGCCCTTCAATAACAAGCTGATAGAACGTATGATGAATGGAAATCGATTTTTCCAATAACGCGTTTTGCTGTTGCAAATGCTCATGTACCCTTGCATTCTCAATTGCAATCGCGCTCTGCCCGGCTACGACCTCAATCACCTTCATATCTTCTGCTGTAAAAATACTGTCTTCTCGATAATTATTGACAGCGACCACACCTAAGCATCTCTTCTCGTAGAGAATCGGCACACAAAACGAACTTCTAACCGTTCTTTGTTGAACGCCTTCAAAATAGTACCTAACATTTAACGCAGACATATTCTTCATATAGTCATTAATCTCATCACGGGATGTGAACAACTTTGGCTGTCGCTGGACAAAGACTTTTCCCGTAATCGACTCACCTTCAGCAAATGCAACATGGCGCATTGATTCAACGGCAACCCCTTCACCTTTTGCAAAACGGAGTGTTTTTGTGTCCTCATCATATAAATAGATAATAATGACATCCGCCACATCGACTAATTCACTAGCCGCCTGTATCACACTATGTAAGATTTCTTCGAGTCGCAAAGACTGCGTCAGAATCTTATTAATTTCCAGCAACTTATTCGCTTTATACAAATCCATCTCACTTTTCACTAACATCCGCTCACCCCCTTCACTTATTCTTTTAATTATCTGTCAAATAACCTTTTATCTCAATACTTAATTGGAAAAACTATAGACAAGCACTATAAAAATCCCTATTTGAAATAGGATATCGTTTTCTCCAGCAAAAAAAGAACGGACCTATGACAATTGCCTAGACCCGTTCATCGCTTTTCATTTTTGATGTATTCCTTTTGCTCCTTTTAGACGTTGCTCTTCCGCTAAGAGCAATCATTGCAAGGACTACCTTACCCACATAACCCTCAACCTACTCCTGTTCATGTAAGATCCCTCCAAACGGAATCGTTTCAGTTTTCGTTACCCCGAACTTCTTATACGTAATCTTCATATCCGAAATGTCATCTGTTGCACGATCTCCATCGTAATGTACCTGCAACACCATTCGGAATGTATCACTGGTTAGTTTGTAATTGTTAATTGGCACTAACCGCTCCTTCAAACCACTTTCGTTAACCGTCTCTTCATTAGCAGAGCCAATCGCATTCCCATCAGTTGTCTCATCAATGAAAGCGACGATTAGAAAGGCATCTTCTTGCGTTAACGACTTGCCATCCTTTTTGATAAATTCCACTTGCTGCAATGTCGGATAACCGCTTCCTTTCCACGAAAATTCATAGCCCACATACATCGCGTCACCTGTTTCAAAATGTTCCTTTGGCAAGGTAACATGGCTGTTCTTCTCAAACTTTCCATTGTTAATGAAATACGTCGCTCCCCCTATAACCGCTATACCTAAGATGAGAAAAAGGAACACAAACAAGATGTTCTTTTTCAATTAATCCACTCTCCCCAGTTTACTTAATGCAGTACAAATGCAACCTCTATCACCTACATATCAATATATACGCACTAACTATCTGAAAAGTTTCTTTTTTAAATAAAAACCCAATCATATGGATGGATGATTGGATTTGTTCATCATTGAGACTTTAAACAGCAACATTTTTGCAGATTGACGCGTCATTGAAACCTGTTTAATGACACGGGAGCAACGATATTGAAGCCTGGCGCGTCATTAAAACTCTCTTAATGACACGAGCGCGACGATTTTACAGCCTAACGCGTCATTAAACCTCATTTAATGACACGCGTGCGTCGATTCTGTAGCCTAGCGCGTCGTTAAACCTCATTTAATTACACGATAGCACCATTTTAGCAGACCCCCGTGTCATTAGGGATACTTTAGTTTCCGCAACATGTAACAACATTTTTAAAAATCAAACACCCCTTCCTATCCACATGCTATAATTAACCAAAAAGACCCACATGCCTCAGGAGGATAATATGTCTATTCAAAAATACATAAAAGAGCACATTACTTTGTTAGGAGACAGTACGTACACTGCTCCTGGCATTCCCGATAAAAAGCTGAACGGTGCTATTTCTTCCTATGCGCCAGATGTGAATTTGGAATATGTTGTCGCCTTAAAAGATACGTCAATTCTTTCAAACGGCAAAGAAGGATGCTTGTTTTTAGGGGATGCAGTGTATTTGAAAACTGCGTTTGAAAAGCCGTTGAAGTTGGAATATGCCGCCATTAAATCAATTGTCCATACGTCTTTTGAAAAAGCTGCAAGTTTCGGAAAGACAAAAACGGTAGAAAACGTGGAAGTGTTCATGAAGGATGGCACTTCTTATAACGTGACTTCCCTACTACTAAACGTTAATTTGAAAGGGTTTGTTGCACTCATTGATGGTATTTTAGCTGAAGCTGAGCAAGGGAAGGACTTTACAAATACATCACAAATTACGCCACTGTCTGAGATGTCGGAATCCGTTAAGCAACACTACATTAAACTTGTTGCCAACTTTGCATTTTCGGATGATCAAACGATTGATGTACTCGAGTATACAGAAATCATTTCGTTAATTTCACGCATCGAACTTAGCGCTGCCATGCGTCTCGACATTCGGAGGTATATGAGCAATGTTGACAACCTCATACCGACAGAAGAATTGCTTAAAACGCTAAAAAATACGGTTGAAGAAGGCAGTTTTGATATTTTAAGTAAGTCTTTATTCAAAGATGTGTTGTACATTTTCGGGAAGAAAAACAACATCCACGATTGGGCACAACATACTTTTCTATGCGAACTTGCAGATGCATTATCGGTTACACGCGAAGAAATTGACCTTATCATCGCTGCAATCCAACATGATGAGGATATTTTGAAACACCGAAAAAACGACTCGCAAATTAAAAAGTCGATGAAGGATTTATCCGCAAAAGCTGTCGCGGTTGGATTACCGATGGCCGCGATCTATTTTTCCGGCTCCGTCGTCGGATTGAGTGCAGCAGGCATCACTTCAGGCTTAGCCGCGATGGGTATGGGTGGCCTCCTTGGATTCTCGAGCATGTTTACCGGAATTGGGACGCTCGTCCTAATAGGCGTTGGCACGTACCACGGGCTGAAAAAAGTGAGTGGCATTAGCGATATTGAAAACAATAAGCAACGCGAATACATGCTACAGGCGATTATTCGGAACACACAAAAATCGCTTTCCTATTTAATTGAAGACATCAATGGCATTACCCAGCAGTTGATGCTTGAGATGAAGAAAGGCAATGAGAATTCCGAGAAAATCCACCAATTGTCGAACATGCTGGACATGTTGAGCAGAGGTGCGCAGTTAAGTGCGGATAAGCAAAATGCCTCTCAAATCGAGCAAGTCATGACGAAGCTGCCTGCAACATTAGATCGAGATCGACTCATCGGCTTGACGAACAAGCCGACACTTGAAAAAGTCCGTCAGTTCATTGAATCTTGTTATGAATTGAAACACGCGACCGAGGAAGAAGTTCACTCCAAACCTGTGTGGCAATTAAAAGAGGGATTGACGTTGGCAGAAGTGGAAAATCTGCATAATTGTTTTTCGGAAATTGATTACAACAAAGTAGCTCAAGCAGCGTTCGCAACCGCTACGACAAAAGCGAAAAACTTGTTTAGGTGAATCAAATGAAAAAATCCCATCAGATTTCCTCAAAAGTACTGGATGAAAGCGGAAAAGCGCTCATCGTCCAACAACACATTGTGCAACAAGCCGAACAACGACTTGGACACTTACACGACAATTTGGACCAACTGAGCCAACTACAAGACGTGCAAAGTGATGCATTGGATAAGTTGTTACAGCAAGCTAAGCTGCTCGCAAATGGTTCAATAATTTCCGATCCAGTTGATACGCCCACCTTCAATAAATTGGTAGAAACCCCATATGAACAACTGGAAACCTTGCAAGCAAACGAGGCAGATTCGTGGACCGACTTTCTCCAACAAAACGAAACGTTCGCGGCGACGCACAACATTGACCTACAAGGCGATCCGTTTGCAAAACTGTTTACGGACAGAGAACGTGCAGAACTAACGCGTCAAATACGCGAAGATTACAAGATGGTGACGCCAAACTGTGATCGCTACGATTATGCAATTGCCGCCACGTGCGGTGCGGTTGCCGGGCTCATCGATAGTTTTTTCGTCGGAATGCCTGGTGATAGCAAATTAGGGAAATGGACAGACCAACAAGTCGATAACGTTGTCGTGAAATTTGCCCAAACGATTTGGCGTGCCGATAAAAACAACGGTGCACAACTTCGTACGGAACCTGAAAACATCGCACAGGCAATCGGGTTTTTAGAGCGGAAATTCAAAGTGAACTATGATGCGCGGTACGCTGCGGATTTAGTTATGGGAGAAGAAACGTTAAATATGCGTCCGAGTGATCACCATTTAAAATCCCTTGGCCATTCACCGGATATCATCGGGCTATTCTTTTCATTGCTTGATCAGTTCACGGGCAAAGCGAGTTTTATTGCCGATGGACGCATCATCCGACTGGAACCAATTGAAGGAACGAATGCCTATAAGCTGCAAGGCGAGAACTTTCTTGCAAAACTGTATTGCGGATTTGCCAACTGGCTCGGGCATTTGCTATCGGATATCTCGGGATCGAGTGGAACAAGAGGACATAATGATGGACGGCGGGGAGCTGGCATTCCCCTCCCGTTCTATTCATTATTCCAACTATGTGACTTCGGCTCCATCGAAGTAAATGGACAAAGCAAAACCTTTGCAGAGTTTTCCACTGCCGTCTTCGAATCGGGTTACGACGCACGTTTCGGCATCACGATGGCAATCCCTGTCGCCTTCAATGAAATCGCCATTCGATTACTATGGGCACTAAAAAGTAAATTTTATCACAAACGGAGCTGGAAAGAATCCCTTCCAATTGGCAATAAACCCGAATTGCGACGCATGCTCCTCGTTGGTCATGGAACACTTTGTGTAGTCGACGGCGCAGATGCCGCGTTGCGCGCAGGCGGCAATCCTCTTCTATTTGCAACACGTATGAACATGGTCGCTTGGTCAAGATTGGCGTTTAGCGGGTTGTTGGAAGTGCGAAGTATGTATAAAGAAAAGGGACTTGATTTGCAAGCGTTGGAGAGAGATTTGGTGAGAGAGTGGGAGCGATTGGGGAGGTAGGTTTATAAAATAAATTTGGAAGTTCTCATAGAGCACATTGTCTTCAAAAATCACATTTTTCACAAGCATCCTTAAATAACAAAGACACATCATTGAGGATGCTTGTACCCTTTCATATGTTCCAAGAACTCGATTGAGGGTACAATTTTAAATTCATAACAGTTTATATCTAGCAATCCAGACTTAGTATCATTGGTAACTAAATAATGTACTTGCCCAGCATAACTACACTCCAGAAACATGTCATCAAACTTGTCGTTACAATACACCTCAAGGTTTCCTCTAATTTTTAACGTATTTACAGATTTAGAATAAAAAAACATATCTGCGATGTACAGTAGAAATGCAATCTTTTCTTCTTCCAGCTGTAACTCCTGATTAGCAATTTTCTTAGTAATATACATGAGCTCACCGATTGTTTCCTGGGAAAATGCCGCTCTAAAGATACCGGCATTAAAACAATCAATAATTTCTTCACAGTCTGATCTATGCCCCAACAAACCATCAATAATTACATTTGTATCAAAAACAACCTTAATCATTATACTTATCTAGTTCTAAGTCTCTTTTCACATCTTTAGAACTTCTCTTGTTTTCTTTCATTGCTTTTTGAATAATTTTTTTTGCTTCTAGTAAAGGATTCTCTTTTTTAATTGTAACCAATTTATTTTCCTCCTTATCCCTCAAACGTATCACTTCCTTTGGAATATGTATACGTGTAAGTGTTCGTAATCGGTACATTAATTATACCATAACTCCATTAAAAGACGAAATTATACGAAATTTAAATAATCCATTAAACATTCCTGTTAATTTAATGCATTTGGATAGTTGGAAAAGTGATAAATAGCTATTAAACAATTCAAATTGCTTCACTAGTAGTTACAGACAAACTCCCCCGCACAGCACAAAACCATGCAGGGGCACTTCATTTATGACGGTATTGGATGCGCAGACTCTCCCGTACGAATCGTCTCACGATGAACAAGCACTTTCCGCAATTTCTCTTCATCTATTTCATAACCAATTCCGAAGCCTGTAGGAACATGAATAATCCCGTTTTCCATAATAATTTCAGGTGTTACGATGTCTTCTTCCCAGTAGTGGGAGGATGGAGCGGTATCACCAGGAATTGTGAAGTTCGACAACGTCGTCATTTGAATGTTATGAGCGCGTCCTACGCCAGTTTCTAGCATGCCTCCACACCAAACGGCAATATCGTTCGCTTTGCATAAGTCATGGATGCGGATGGATTCGGATAGGCCACCGACGCGTCCAATCTTAATATTAATGATTTTGCAACTGCCGAGTTCGATTGCTTTCCGAGTGTCTTCGACAGAGTGGATGCTTTCGTCGAGGCAGATTGGTGTCGTCAGTTCTCTCTGAAGTCTCGCGTGGTCAATAATATCGTCATGGGCAAGCGGTTGCTCGATCATGATGAGATTGTATGGATCCAGCTGTTTCAGATGTTCAATATCCTTTAAGCTATAAGCAGAATTGGCATCTGCCATAAGCACGATGTCCGGAAATTCTTTACGAACAGCTGCGATGTAGTCGATGTCTGCGCCTGGTTTGATTTTTACTTTAATCTTCCTGAAGCCTTCGTCCACATATTCTCGGACTTTCTCAACAAGCGTGGCAGGATCTTTTTGAATCCCAATGCTTTTACCAACCTCAATTTCCTTCTTCTCTCCGCCAATCAGTTCCGCGATCGACTGCTCGTTCTTTTTAGCGAATACATCCCAAATCGCTGTTTCAATTGCTGCTTTTGCAAGATTGTTCCGTCGGACGAATTCCAGCATGCCATGGACTTCGCCTGGATGACCAATTTCCCGATGAATAAGCCGTGGGATAAGAAATTCCTTCAACATATAAACCGTTGTTGCAGTCGTTTCTTCATTGTAATACGGTTCATTGCTCGTAGCCGTTTCCCCCCAACCGGATAGGCCGGATTCGTCAATTACTTCTACGAGGCACACATCTTTGTTCTGCATTGTTCCAAAACTTGTCGTAAACGGAGCGATGAGCGAGACATTCGTATGGTGGAGTTTTACTTCTTTAATTGTGACTGATTTCATTCCCAGTTTCCCCTTTCGCATGCAGTTCTAAAATCGTTGTCATGACGGCAATTCCGTTCATCATGGCATCGCGGTCAAACGTCATCTTCGGATGGTGGAGACCTGGTTTCAAGTCACAACCAAGTCCGATCATTGTTCCTTTCAAGTGCGGTTTTTTGATTGTATAAAAATGAAAATCGTCTCCGCCTGGTGTACGAATTGGTTCAGTCGTATTGTTCTCGCCGAGCACTGCTACAATTGCTTGATGCGCTACATTTTGTGCCTCCGGATGAACTTCGGCAGCTGCGATGCCGTATTCTTCAGTAATGCGAATGTCTACACCGAAGAACGAACGTGCTGAATCGAGAACTGCGTGAATCCGTTTTGACAGTACTTCCATCGCATCATTTGTTTGTGCACGTAAATCGACTGCGAGCGAAGCACTTCCCGGTATGATGTTCGTGCTTCTGCCGCCTGCTTCAAAACGCGTCACTTTCGCCGAATGTGGTACGGTCGGGTCAAGATGAATCGTTTGGATAGCATTCACAATATACGTGCCAATTTCGATTGCGTTATGTGTCAGATGCGGCCTAGCACCATGTGCATCATCCCCGCTTATGTCAAAATGAATGGTGCCGGTCGCTCCATGAACAATAGCCGGTGAAGCTTTGCCGTTTTCCGTCTCTTGATGAGGTCGTAGATGAATCCCGTAAAAATAGTCAACTGCGTCAACAGCCCCCTTTTCCACAAGTTTCAATGCACCCGCACCAACTTCCTCCGCGGGTTGAAAGATGAACCGGATGCCTATCTGTTCAAGTAAATCACTACGATTCTTAACGTTTTCTACAACCCCGAGAACCATCGTCATATGTGCATCATGGCCACAGGAATGATTCGCCTTTAATGCCCCATCAACTTCCTGCCAAAGTGCATCCATGTCGGCACGTAGCGCGATAACTGGCACGTCTCCCGAGAAGTTCCCGATATCCCCGATGACACCTGTACAATCATCAAAAACTGTCACTGCACAGCTGGCCTCTTCCAATCTCCGCTGAATGAACTTCGTTGTTTCAAATTCTTCCCAACTCAACTCAGGATTTGCATGTAAATGTTCAAACGTACTCATTACTTGATCTTTCGTTAACGTGCCCATCAATCAAAACCCCTCTCATTGAATATAGTAATTGTTTGCCGGATTAATCAGATCCAGCTTGTCAATTCGTTGCGCGACATGTAGCAGCAGACTGTTTAAAACCGAAAACGTGACAGGTCCTTTTTCGAGAACAGATTTCTGCGAGATCGGAATAACGAGTACATGATCCGCAAAGTCGACGACAGGTGAAGAGCCTGAATCGGTAATAACGATGACTTGATTGCCATTTGCTCGCGCTTCTTCCGCCAGTCGAATCGTGCCAAGTGCATACCTGTAATACGAGAAGATGACGACGCACTGTCCACTCCCACGCTTTGTCATGCCAATATCCGTTTCCGGGCGATACAGTGTCGTATTGCCAAGCAATGTGTTCAGCAACACGGTGAACCAGTGGGCATACGCAAACGATTGATAGTAGCCAATGACGTTAATTGCCTCTGCTTCGACTAAACAATCCACAATCTTTTCGGCAACAGCCCAATCCAAATGCCCCGCAATTTGCGTAATATTATCACTGTCACTTTCCATAATGCCGCTGAACGGATGCTGATCTGCTCGTTTATTCTCAGGTGATCGGATGGTCAGCAAACTCCTCTGCACATCCGTTTGAAGGGCACTAAAACCCTCATAGTGAATTGCTTTTGCAAAACGAATGATCATTGTTTCGCCTACACCAAGTACATGCGCAATCTTTTTCGCTGGATGTGTGGCAAATAGAATCGGATTCGTCAGCAACGCTTCTGCCACTTTCTTTAACCCAGCTGTCAGTTTTTCATATTCCTTTTTTGTTCGTTCATCGTAACGCATCTCTACAACATTCCTTCATTTGTAATAAATCATAAAATTTATCGTTGTCAAAATAAATTATATGATTTACTATATATCTAGTCAACCAAATTAATAAATAATTCAGGATGGAGTGATAGTTTGGAAAAGAAAAAGAAATGGACACTCGGTATTCCTGACGCCTATGTCATTCTCTTCATGATTCTCGTGCTCATGGCCGTATTGACGTATATCATACCGGCTGGTGAATTCCAACGAGAAGAAGTAGACGGTGTCACGATTGTCGTACCAGACAGTTACACACAGATCGAATCTTCTGCAGCAAGCCCGATGGATATTTTCCTTGCCATCCAAAATGGAATGATTGCATCTGCTCCACTGATTTTCCTCGTCTTGATCATTGGGGGTTCATTTGCGGTCATCGAATCGACCGGGGCAATTGACGCACTAATTTTGAAGACTATTGAGCGAACGAAAAACAAAGAAATTGTATTAATTACGATCGTGATGATTCTCTTCTCGATTTTCGGTACGCTCGGAATTATCGTTAATGCTGTTATTGCTTTTATTCCAATTGGTATTATTTTGGCTCGTTCGATGAAGCTAGATGCGATCGTAGGTGTATCCATCATCTATTTAGGGGCATATGCAGGATTTAATACTGCATTCCTTGACCCACTAACGACGGGAACGGCACAGCAAATTGCCCAACTACCGTTATTTTCTGGCATTGGGTACCGTATTATTATCTACATTACTATCCTGCTTGCAACCATTCTGTACATTGCATGGTATGTAAAGCGTATTAAGAAGGATCCGATGAAAAGCGTGCTAGGCGATAATCCGTTTCCGAAGTACGAAGAACGCGACGATTTGAATAAAGAAGTACAGCTAACAGGAACCCACAAATTGGTCCTCATTTGGCTCGTACTCGGAATTGCTCTTTATGTATTCGGTGTTTTCAAGTACGGTTGGAGCCTTAATCAGATGGCTGCGATCTTCATCATCATTGCAGTCGGTACTGCAGTTATCGGCCGACTCACACCGAACCGTCTCGTCAAAGAATTTTTCGAAGGGGCAAAAGGACTTGTATACGGCGCAATGATTATCGGGATGGCCCGTTCAATTGTCGTCATTTTAGAAGACGGTAAAATTCTCGATACCATTGTCCAAGGTATGGCAACAGTCATGACCCCTTTCACAAGTGTGAGCGGAGCGATTGTCATGTTCATCGCGAATGAATTATTCAACATACTCGTCTCTTCCGGCAGCGGCCAAGCCGTCATCGTCATGCCAATCATGACGCCGTTAGCAGACCTTATGGAAATTCCGAGACAAGTAGCTGTACAAGCCTACAAAATGGGAGACGGCTTCACAAATGTCATCACCCCAACATCCGGCATTCTCATGGCAAACCTTGCAATCGCAGGAATCGCCTGGACAAAGTGGGTCCGCTTCGTCTTCCCGCTACTCCTCATCTGGACAGTGCTCGGCATCATCTTCCTGGCTATTGGTGTCATGATGAATTGGGGACCGTTTTAAGGATTTATTGTGTACTTGTAAAAACGCCTTTCTGCGGGATGCAGAAAGGCGTTTTACTTTTCTTTGTGAAGCTGAATAAGTACAGGACGTTCATGTTCATTGAAATTGAAAGGTTCACACAAATGAAAGGTGAACAACAGAATAACATAGTCAAAAGGTCACGAAATGGCGATACTTGAGCTTAAAATAAAGTATTCTTCATTGTAACTCCAAATACTGTCGTCTTAGCGTTGACCATTTGAAGAGTTCATCCCTTGTTTCAACGGAATGTAATGTTTCTAGTTTATAAAGAAATATAGCTAGTTCACCCCGGTTGATCAATTGTGCCGTTCGGAACTTGTTACCTTGATCGCCAGACAAGATTCCATACTCAATAAACGCCGCGACAGCTTCTTTGTAAAGTGGAGCAACGTCAACGAAGTCAACACTTGCTACATTCTCGTGAATTCCATAGGCTTTTGCCAACATTAACGCCGCTTCTCCTCTAGTCATCATAAGATTCGCACCAAAAAACGTCGTTGTAAGTCCTTTTACAATTCCTTTCGCTTTTAATGCATTTATGTATGGAACTGCTCGAGCAGGCACGTCAATAAAATTCGTATAAGGCGCCCTTTCAATCTCCTCTTTCGTCAATGTCGCTTTTGCTAAAATGACCGCCACATCGACACGCTTAATGTCCAAATCCGTTCCATACTCCGTTGGTGAAACACCAGCTGTAATATTGTTATTCACTAAATAATTTACTGCATCTTTATACTGCTCACAAACGTCCTTGAATGAAGTGCTAATAATTTCTTCACATACCTCTTTAACGACTGCCGATCTTACTAATGAAGCTGTAGCTGCCGACGCTACAAGCTTATTGTATCTATGCATATATGACTTTCCTTTCAAAAAAGGGTAAGCAATTCAAACCCGTATTGCCATTAGGAATTAATTGTACCTCTAGCTAACGTGCGTTTACTATAGGCGAATAGGTAATACTACACAAAATAATGATTAAATACCCTTTGATAGGATACTATAGTACTGCATTTTATCAGCATAAATAAGAATAAGATTCACCTTAAACTCTGTATTGACAAGCTTTCCTTTTGATTACTCTACTTCCTAAACTGTTAGCTAAGAAGTAGTCTAACTTACTTTAAGAGATTATAAATTAGCTAGATTAAGGACTTTAGATCTATTGAAACTGCTGATTTTCACTGAAATAGCGGTTACCATTTTTTATTATTAAGATAGTCTGTCGCACCACTGTTAATGGGAAATAATTGAAATAAAATTTGTTTAACGAATAGGATAAAGGTCCCAAAATAGCGATAACTTTGTGAACTTGATCGATAACTCTCCCTATATGATCGATAACTTTGTGAACTCGATCGATAACTCCACCTATTCGATTGGTAACTCAGCGTGTCTGATCACACTTGGTATTTTTCATCAATAACTTCTACACTTGGCTTCCTAATCACTTCTTCCACTTAGGAAGTCAGCCTTCCTCATAAAAAACCCTTCGAAAAGTACGTGTATGACGTCTTTTCGAAGGGTTCATTTAACTTACTATCACTTCTTCTTAATCTCTTTAAATCTTTCCGATTGTTCTTTAATGCCTTTTTCTGCTGCAAAACGTTCAATACTGGATGCGCCGAAGAATCCGACGATCCCGTCAACACGTTCGATGATGTATGCTGCGTCTTCGGGTTCAGCAATTGGTCCCCCGTGACAGATGACCATAATATCCGGATTAACGGATTTGCCGGCTTTGACAATCCCTTGTATCCGTTCTACGCAGTCGTCCAACGTCAATGCAGTTTGTGCGCCTATTGTTCCTTTTGTCGTCAGCCCCATATGTGCGACGAGCATATCCGCGCCGGCTTTCGCCATTTTAATCGCTTGTTCTTCGTCAAATACATAAGGTGTTGTCAACATGCCCAGTGCATTCGCTTCGCGGATCATGTCTACTTCTAAGTCGTAGCCCATACCCGTTTCTTCTAAATTCGCGCGAAATGTTCCATCGATAAGACCGACTGTCGGAAAGTTTTGGACACCTTGGAATCCTTGATCTTGTAACTGTTTCAAGAACCTACTCATGATGCGAAATGGATCCGTGCCGTTTACACCTGCAAGAACAGGTGTATTTTTCACGACTGGGAGCACTTCATTCCCCATCTCGACAACGATTTGGTTTGCATCACCGTAAGAAAGCAACCCTGCTAAAGATCCACGACCAGCCATACGATACCGCCCTGAATTGTACACGATGAGCATATCGGCACCACCCGCTTCACTGCTTTTCGCCGTAACACCCGTTCCTGCACCGACTCCTAATAGAATATTTCCTTTGCTGATTTCTTCTTTAAAACGATTTAAGATCGCTTGTTTTGACATATTCATGCTCCTTTCTTCTTTTCAATCATTTCGATAAGTTGCTTTGCTGCAGTGATTGCGAAGTGTTCATCGTTAATAGACGTTTCCACTTCCATTATGTCCACTTTGGTAGCATCCACATGCTTTTTCAACGTTTCAAATAAAACCTCGTCTTCATTCGGCCCATAAAACGGCTGCCCTTCTACGTCGAGCGCAGATAATCCTTTTAGTGGCAACATTAAAACGGTGTCTTTCTTCGCTTTATTCAATTGTTGCGCAAGCACTTGCCCAATCTGCTCGTTTTCTTCCACAGTCGTCCGCATGAGCGTCACGGTTGGATTGTGTTTATAGAAATTACGTCCTTCGAATCGGGGAGGTACTGAAGCGAACGGTCCAAAATTCACCATGTCTAACGCACCGACAGAAACAACTTGTGGAACGCCACGTAAAGCCGCCGCTTCCAATCGATTTGGCCCGGCAGCCAATACGCCACCAACAAGCTCGTCTGCCCATTCCGTCGTCGTTAAGTCTAGCACTCCGTCAATAAACCCATCCGCTATCAAACTCTCCATCGTACGACCACCGACCCCAGTCGCGTGGAAGATGAGCACTTCGTAGCCTTTATCCTCCAAATAGCTTTTCGCATAGTTAATGCACGGTGTTGTGACGCCAAACATTGATGCAGCTATCAGTGGTTTCTTCTCAACTTCTGTATGGCTTTCAAATTTCACCATGCCAGCAATCGCAAAAGCGGCATTCGTAAAGATTTTTGTAGAAATGACATTTAACCCAGCAACATCTACAACTGAAGGCATCATGATCAAATCACTCGTACCGATATAAGGTTCCGTATTGCCTGATGCAACCGTTGACACCATCACTTTCGGTACGCCGATCGGCAATGCACGCATACCTGCCGTTACGATGGAAGAACCACCCGTTCCTCCGAATGACAGAATACCGTCAAACTTCCCCTCTGCATAGAGACGAGGTAGCAAAGTTTCCATCCCTTTCGACAGAACTTCCGTTGCATGTGCTCGGTCTTTTTTCGCAGCGATTGCTTCTATATCTTCACCTACAGATGCTGCTACTTCCGAATTGGTAACATCCGGTTGAAACACTGGCCCAAATACCCCTGTGTGAATTGTAAATGTACGCAATCCTAAAGACTCGATCAACTCTTTCACAAATAAAAATTCGTTCCCTTTTGAATCAAAAGTACCTGCTAATGCAATTGTCTTCGCCATACAAAACACTCCCTTTTGATTAGTGAAAGCATGTCCAAACTTCCTTCTATATTCAATAATAGCGCTTTCAAAACAAAATGGTAATGGTGTTATGTTAGGAGTCGTTGTCCTTTTGTTTCTTCTCCAACAATTCGCTAGGCGAGAGCCCTTTATGCTTCTTGAAGATTTTACTGAACTGTGGGTAATTGAGGTAGCCGACCATCTCCGCAATTCGATTTAGGGGTAAACCGCTGACTTGCATCAGCTCTATTGCACGGTTTAATCGGAATTCTATTACATACTGTGAAAAAGATAAGCCCACTTCTTTTTTGAATAAAGTGCTCACATACGAGCGGGATAGTCGTAAAATCTTCGCGACTTCCTGCAACGTAATTTCTTCCATATAATTCAAACGCACATAGTTCTTCATAAAGTCGATGTAATCAACATGCGCATCGATCCCTCCCATTACATTTGCAAGTAAATCATCGTAATGGAAGTTCGTCGTTTCTTTGAACGATTTCATAATATGCAACAGCATTTGTTCTGTAGGGATGCGTTCAAAGACGGATCCACCAATGTAGCCCATCGTTGACGTACCATCGTACATGAACTGGACATCAATTGGTTTATTCACCGGTCCACCGTAAATCATTTTTACAACAGTTGAATTGAGTTCGTCACAACGTGCAAAAATTTGATTGGCCAATCGCTTCGCCGACTGCAATGATAAAATGTTTTTTGCACCTACATCGCCACCTTGTGTGAGGCCTAAGTGAACACAAATGACATCTGCCCCTGCCTGAATCATCGCTTCCGCCTGTTGTGGCGTAAACACGAAAGCGACCGTAAACAAACCTTTCGCGCTCGCCAACCGAATCGCCTCAACCTCCAACGCATATGACATTCCTTGTTCGGCCAACGCTTCACCAAACTGCCCATCAAACAACCCGACACTCGGAAAATTATTAATTCCCGCAAAACCTTTACTTTGAATAACGTCAATAAAACTGTCAAGGGAAATCGTCGGATCCGTTGCACACAAACCGAAACAGACAGGAATATCATGGATAAGCGGAACAAGCTCTTTCGTGGCAAACGTCATAACGAGCCCATTACTATTCGCATACGACAAAAAGCCGGCCAATGAGCTGACCCCCATCTGCCGGAATCTCCCTGCACTCAATGCAAGTATGAAATCAGCGCCACCTTGCTGCGCATACTTTGCCGTCATCCCATTCCCTGCCGCTACGCCAATCACTTTCTCATTGTTCCTACACTGCTTTCGTAAGCGTTCCATGATCTCAAATTTATCCATCAGGCATACCCCTAATTTCTTCTATGAATGAACTACTTTCCTATTACTGTAGCATAGGAACAGGAGACTTGCGTAGCAATACTCTCTTCAAGCTCATTGAAGAAACTGGAGACTAATAATTGGTGACTGTCACTTTGTGGAATAGGTTAAAGGTCCCGGAATGGAGATAACTTTGTGAACTTGATCGATAACACGCACAAACGACGGATTACGCCAGCTCTATTTTTTGATTTCACACTGAATTCGAACTAAACTAGTAGTATGCAAGATAACTAACTGTCTGAAGGAGGCGGAAGATTGATTACTTTTGAAAGCGTTTCAAAAAAGTATTCGGATGGGTTTGAGGCATTGAAACAGCTGAATTTTACGATCCGGCAGGGGGAACTGTTCGTTCTGATTGGCCCGAGTGGTAGTGGGAAAACGACGACGATGAAGATGATTAATCGGCTCATTGAACCGACTGGCGGTACCATTAAAATTCAAGATAAGGATATTTCGACAGTCAATCCTGTGACATTGCGACGGGAAATTGGGTATGTGATCCAGCAAATCGGTCTACTGCCGCATATGACGATTCGGGAAAATGTCGGCCTTGTGCCTCAGCTGAAAAAGATGCCAGAAGCAAATTACCGAGACCGTGTGGAGGAACTGATGCATATGGTGGGACTTGAGCCGGACGTGTTCGGGGACCGGTATCCGAAAGAACTAAGTGGTGGGCAACAGCAGCGTATTGGTGTCATTCGGGCAATGGCTGCAGAGCCAGATATCATTTTAATGGACGAGCCGTTTAGTGCACTCGATCCGATTAGCCGAGAGCAATTGCAAGATGAACTGATGCGTCTCCAGCGTGAAGTGAAAAAGACCATCGTTTTTGTCACGCACGATATGGACGAAGCGCTTAAAATTGCGGATCGAGTTTGTATTATGAAAGATGGTGAGATTGTCCAAATTGATACACCAGAAAACATCATTCGACGTCCTGCGAATGAATTTGTGAAAAACTTCATTGGTGAAAACAGGCTCGCCGATTCCATGACATTGCCTTCGCTAGAATCGTTGCTCATTCCTGCAATCACCGCTTCACCAAAACGCGGCCTCGCAGAAGCATTAAAACTCATGCAAAAACGACGAGTCGACTCACTTGTTATTGTTGATGAACAGAAGAAATACCTTGGCATTACAACGATTTGGGATTTACAAAAATCCTTTAACGATGAAAAGTTGACCTTACAAGACATCCAACGTACCGACATCCCCACTTATTATGTCGACCAACCTGCAGAAGAAGTGTTTAAAGCAATTACTGAATCGAATTATTGGTTCATTCCCGTCATTGATCGAGACGACCAGCTTCTCGGACTCGTTACACGTTCAAGCGTCGTACAATTCGTTGTAAATGAACTCATTTAACCACTAGGAGGTTTTTACCATTCGAGAAATTTATGAAGATACCGTAACTGTATTTACTGAACGTTGGCCCATGATTTGGAGCCTTTTTGTCGAGCATGCATACCTGTCCATGGTCTCCATTGCAATTGCCATTATTATCTCCGTGCCACTTGGCATTTTTCTTACACGTAAACCGAAAATAGCAGACCCTATTATCGGCATCACTTCAGTCTTTCAGACGATTCCAAGCCTTGCACTACTTGTCTTTTTAGTACCTTTTATCGGCACAGGAAAAGTACCCGCCATTATCGCGTTGACCATTTACGGTCTTTTACCGATTCTGCGCAATACATACATCGGTATTCGCGGCGTAGACCGATCGACCGTTGAAGCGGGCGTCGGGATGGGAATGACGAGTCGCCAAGTGCTCACGATGATTGAGCTCCCTCTTTCCCTGAGCGTCATTATGGGGGGCGTCCGTACAGCAGCCGTTCTCATTGTCGGTGTCGCGACGATTGCAGGACTCATCGGCGCTGGCGGTTTAGGGGACCTCATTTTCCGCGGATTGCAAACTTACAACTCTGGCCTCATTCTTGCAGGTGCTATCCCTTCCGCATTGCTCGCCATTCTATTAGACTATGTGCTAAAGAAAGTCGAAATGGCAGCCCAACCTGGCAAAATGTCAAAGCGAGCGCGCAAAATTGCAAGTCGTGTATCACTTGCCGGAGTTGCTGCAGTACTCATTGTGGCAGTTGTGCTGGCAATGCCTTTTGGCAATAAACAAGACACAATCACGATTACCGGAAAAAATTTCACTGAGCAAGAAATCATGGTCTATATACTAGGAAATTTAATTGAAGAACATACCGATTTGACCGTTAAATACGAATCGTTTCTTGGCGGTTCATCCCCTGCTTTCGACGGAATTCGTTCAGGCAGTTATGACGTTTATGTTGAATACACTGGCACGGGTTTGATGAACTACTTGAAAGAAGACGTCATCACCGACCCCGATGAGGCGTATGACTATGTAAAAAAAGTGTTTAAGGAAAAATATGACCTTGTATGGCTAGAACCGATTGGATTCAATAACACTTACACATTCACCGTCCGTCAAGAAGATGCCGATCGCTATCAACTTGAGAAAATGTCGGATCTGGCCAAAGTGGCTGATGACTTCATACTTGGCTCCGAACCGGAATTTCTCGAACGAAAAGATGGCTACCCTGGCTTCCAGGAACTGTACGGCATTTCTTTCGGCGCGGTGAAATCGATGGATACAGGCATCATGTATAGCGCGATTAAAAACAAAGAAATTGACGTTGTTGACGCATTCGCCACGGACGGCCGGATCGTCGCGTTCAACTTAAAAGTGCTAGAAGATGATAAGCAGCTTTTCCCGCCGTACTTCGCGGCTCCACTCATCCGACAGGACACACTCGATGCGCATCCTGAGCTAGAAGACGTACTAAACATGCTTGCAGGCACGATTGACAATGAAAAAATGCAGAAACTCAACGCACGCGTCGACCTCGACAAAGAGCAATACGAAACCGTCGCCATCGACTTTTTAAAAGAAGAAGGATTGATCGACTAATTGCGAACCAGTGTGCATAGGTTAGTAAACGGACTTTAGACAACTGTCTAGGCCCGTTTTCCTTTTTGTGAATAAACCGAAATGAGGAAGCCTGAAAATAAAATCCTTCAACCTGTATCCTTTCTGATCAGTCCTCGCTATATAGAGGGTAAAGGAGGAATACGAAATGACAATCTGCTTACAGCACTACAGTAAATTCACCACAACGGAGGAAATTGACACAGCCGCCACTTTGCACGCCAGTCGTCACGCAAAAGCGCTCACCACTTCCGACAGCAAAGTACTCGACGTCATTCGCCACCACGCAGTCGACAACGGCGTCGCCCAACTGAATTACAAAACGTTCCAAGACGAAACGGGGAAATCCAACGCTACCGTCCGACGCGGCATCCGCAAGTTGGTGAAACTCGGTATTATTAAGAAAGTTCACTTCATCCAGCCCGTCGTAATGGGGCTGGGAGCCAATATCTACATTCTCTTGCCGTTTGACGAGAGTTGAAAGAAGGATTGGAGAGGCCGGCCAAATTTGGACTGGCTTCTTTTTTATTTCGCGCGTTAGATGGCTTATTTTAGGGTGCTGGATGGCTCGCTTCAGTCAAGTGGCACACTGCTCTAAGATTAGAGCCTCATACATTCAGCGCAGAACAAACTACTTCCGGCCATGCTTCCTTACCCTGAGCATACTACATCCAAAAACCGCATAACGTCAGCGAACACGGCATATTCCTTCAAAACGCCGCATACTTTCTCCAATCGCAGCATATTCCTTCCAAACACAGCGTACTTCGCTCAAAAGCCGCATAACCTCACAAAAAATAGAAATCTCCAAGCACAATACAAATCCCCCCAACAACCCCCTTGAATTGTCAAGACCCATTTGGCGCGATTTTAATAGAACTAAGACAAAGAAACCCCCACGAGAAAAAGTAGCAAAGAATTACAAGTATAAAAGAAGTTCAGATTTTTAAAACGCGGCATACTTTCTCCAATCTCGTCATATTCCCTTCAAACGCCGCATATTCCCTCCAAACACAGCATACTTCGCCCAATCGCGGCATAACCCCGCCAATCACAGCATATTCCATAAACATAAAAAGACCTGCACCTATTCTTACAGATGCAGATCCTCTCGAACGAACTTACTATAACTCAACCACAAACTCCGAATGCTCCACTTTGAGATTAAACTGACTCGTCATTAACACGTATAGTTCTATTCAACCGGCATACAAACTTCTTCTGTTTCTCCTTCTAACTGCTGGACAAAGCCAATCTCCCTAGATTGTTTTCTCTCATTCTTCTGTTGATACATCCACTGATCCGCTTCCGTAAAAAGTTTTGTCATCTTTCCAATGGAATGAAGCGAGTAAGAATACCCAATCGATAAATGGATTTTAGTTTGATCAGAATTCTGGTTGTTCATATGTATTTCCTCAGTTATTGTTTGGACGAGTTGTTTAACTTCTTCTTTCGTTTGATTCTCCACAAGCAAAACAAACTCATCTCCACCAATGCGTGCAACGATTATCTCTTCGGAAGAAAAACGATTTAACAGTTCCCCTGTCGCTTGCAGCAAAGCATCGCCCTGTTTATGGCCAAAATGATCATTAGCATATTTCAGTTCATCTAAGTCACATAAAATGATGGTAACCGGCGTATCTTCTTTTTCATCAAGCCGCGTAAGCGCAATCTCAAAGTATTCACGGTTATATAGACTCGTCAAATAGTCATGGTATAACCGATACTTCAAATTCTTTTGCAGTTCAATCTTTTCATCAATATTGCGAATGATCCCTTGCATGGCGACAATCCGTCCATTCTCATAAATCGGTGTCGCATACTCCTCAAAATATCTATACGTGCCATCACTGTCGCGCCACCGTTGAATAATACCCTTACTGAAATCCAGTTCACCTTTCACTTTCTTGATTAGCAATTCATAATCATCCGGATGGATGTAATCAAAGGGCATTTGCGGGTCTGCAAATGAACGCTCAATGGTACCTTTACCTATCCACTGCTCTGCCGAAGGACTGATATATTGAAACTTCAGCTCGGGATAAATCTCACAATAATAAATAAAGTCTTTCGAGTTTTCTACGATATGTACAAATCGACTTTTTTCTTCTAAAAGAGCAGCCTTCTCCTGCACCCATCTTCTCTGCACAAAAGTAAACAAAACAATTGCTATAAACAAAGCACTCATAAAGCCATAAGCGTATTGTCCATTCATCAAATCTACCTTCTATCTGTAAGTTATGGAATAAAAGGTCGTCATCCTACCAACTCCCCCCATCCTCTATACCACGTTACGATGAAAAGTAATCATATATTCCTAGACCAAAAGATGTGTTTTTTCATATGCTGCAAGTTAAGTCTTCAATAAGCAGTGATTATTTAAATAGTATTTCTAATTATATAGTCAAAAAGAACTTATTTCAAAATAGAACATTTTACTCATTAAAGAACAAAGTAGTAAGCTGAAAGTAACGCAATAAAAGACGATTTCTTAGAAAGATCCAAAACATCAAGAACTAACATGAAATCGTCATGAGTGAAAGACTATTATTTGACTGCAAAGATCAATTTTTCGTATTCACATCTGTAAACAAGATACAACTTTTCAAGGTACATGACAGCTACTCTTCGGACAGTTGGCCAACCCCCAAAAATTTCCATTATATATTCCATCTAAACGATGCAAGACACTTGAAAACCGTTCCTCATCTAAACAAATGGCATAAATCTATATTTTGTCGCAATAAAAAATCAAACGCAGCATAATTCCGAAAAACGGCTCATATTCTGCTCAAACACCGCATAACTCGTGAAATCACCGCATAATGCTTACAAACACAGCATATTCAAAAAAATCGCGGTTCACCTCTAAGCAAACCCTTAATTTGTAAAAAGCCATTAGGCGCGAGCTGGGAGCATAGGAGATATAAAACTCCCGCGATCTCGTACATCGGCTCAATAACAATCGCGGCATATTCCCTAAATACGCCGCATATTTCTTATAAACACAGCATTTTTCCGGAAAACGGCTCATATTCGGCTCAAACACCGCATAACTCCGGAAATCGCCGCATATCCGCCCCAAACACCGCATAATCCCAGCAAACGCCGCATAACCGCCCCCACATAAAAATCCCCCTATTGCGCATAATCCCCCGTATACTGCACAAGCGACACATCGTTCACGCCTTCAATGTCACCAATCGCTTGAACAAAAGCTGTATTGTCATCCTTCAGCCGAATTTCAACGGTCAATTCCGTGAAGCCTTTCCGGACTGTTTTTGACTTCAATTTCGTCTTTAATTTCATGAGCTCAGTCCGTAATTTCACTTCGGCTTCTTCTGTATGGCGGATAATGAGTAAAAACGATTGCTCACGGATTTTGTGTTTGGAGAGCCAGAAGACGACAAGCCCGATGACGAGTGATCCGCCGACGGCAAGAGGGTAAATCCTTGCGCCGCAAGCGATGCCAGCAGCTAAAGACCAAAACATGTAGACAATATCAAGTGGGTCCTTCACGGCAGTTCGGAACCGGACGATACTGAGTGCGCCGACCATCCCGAGTGATAAGATAATATTTGTACTAATCGTCATAATGACTAAAGCGGTAATCATCGTCAGCAGCACGAACGAGATATTGTAATTGTAGCTATAGACAACACCTCTGAAAGACTTGCGGTAGATCCAATAAATGAACATACCAATTAAGAATGCAAATAGTAGTCCAAAGAACATATCAAAATAGGAAACTGTTCGAAACGCCTCTAACTTTAATACACTATTTTTAAAAAAATCTTGAAAACTCATCTTGTCTGCTCCATTCACACATCATTCTTTAAAATGCTGCAATGTTTTTTCCCGGCATAATACATACTTTGAAATCGAAGACCGAACATGACTTTTCGGGCTAATCAGCATGCGTATGTGCTCTGGTAAGAACGAATCGAATTTCACTTCCATAATTGTCAACTCTGTCGGCAACACTTCTTCTAACGTCAAATTCGGATCGAACACATCATACGTATTGACCGCTGCAGACAGCTTTTTATCAAACGTAATCCGCACATTCCCCCACGTATATACATACGCCTCCCGCCAATAATCGACTATCACACTCGGCCGATAATGGCGGGTCGTGAGGGCGGCGTAAAATTCATGCAGTAAACGTTCCTCCCGTTGCAATAAAAACGAAAAGTCACCCGCCAAAATGGCTGTATATTCCTCTAAACTCAACGGAGCCGATTCCTTACAGACATACTCTCCAAACTTACTCTTGCGTTCTACATTAATAACCTCATTGCTATCGTTATACATCCGAATCCGGTATTTCTCCCGATTGAAAATCCCGTCATTTTTAGTTGTCAGCGCTGTTCGGTGCGGATCGTCAAAATAGAGACTACGAATGTTGTAGCCTTCTTCATTGATGGAATGTTTATCTAAATCCATTACACTGGACAATCGATTCCTTAGCGATAAATAATCATGGATATGCAAATAGTATTTTTGCTCCGTCCGTAATTTACGTCGTTCGCGTCCTAACAATCACTCCACCTCAAATTCTCTAACGCCATCATGGAGGACCTCTTCGTCGTCAACAATCAAATCAAATGCAGTTTGACGATTTCCATGCTCATCTCTTACACTCGACTTCCAATAATAGGTTCCTGTTGGCAACTTAGCAATCTCAACTGTATTCAACCGAAGATCGTTCTTTTCAAACACCACTTCAGTAAATGCTAAATCTTTCGCAACAACAATTTCATAAAACAGTTCATCGTCTTGCAGATCAAATGACAAGTCCCATGTGAACTTCAGCTTCGAGCCAACCGTTTCAACTTCCCCCATATAATAAGGTTTCGGGCGTTCCAAATCGTCATAATACCGTTGTAGACTCGCTTCCGGTGTTTGCATGAGCACTTGTAACTCTTCCTCATAATCGCCTGCATGACTCGGCAAAAACCGAATATCCGGATAGCGATACAAAAACGGCTCCACAATTGGACGGTAGCGTTCCAGCTGCTCGGCAACACGTTTTTCATTAATATAGTCTGCATGCAATTGTTCAATCTTCGCGGTTAATTTATCCACATTTTCCTGTTGCCTGAAATAGCGATTTGCAAGCTTCGACACCCAGTAATTGCTAATCCCGTTTTGCCAACTTTGGATCGTTTGAGCTTGTCTTTGCAACTCCCATCCTCCATCATAGTCCCACGGCAGGATGTACCACTTATTATTGTTGATGGGTGAATAAAGGAAGAAGTTATTCGCTTCTGTATCCATATTGTCCATCAGAATATTCATCGCCGTCCACGTCAAAAAGTTCTCCTCATCGAAATGTTGCTGCATGACTTCATTGATCGGCATACTTAAATTATTTACATCCTCGAGCATCTTAATGAGCTTGCCATGTTCTTTTCGGCCTTTCACTTCTAAAATCGTCTCGAACTGCTCCAGGTCAAAATCCGGATCTGTTTCTTCTTTAATAAATTCTTCATACCGATCAAATTCAAAGAACTGCACTTTATACAAATAGCCATTCGGATCGAGCATATGCGCCTTCAAAAACTTCTTATTCGGTTGCTCCACATGTGTGAATAAACCATAGTCTTCGTAAGCCGCATCCCCCTCACCTCTTGACAAATCCTTCACATACAAATGAATGAACTGCGTCCGCAAGCTCGTCATATTCGGGATTGTCTCCATTAAGTCAAAACTCAACTTATTCCGCATACGGGAAAATTCACTAATGTGCTTGTTTAAGTTGATCGTTTGCTGCCCCATATATAAGCCCGCTTCGTCGTTTAATTTAATGCGGAATGATTTTTGCGGTTGGTTCCATGCCGAACGTCCCCGCAGTTGAATTGTCGCGTTTTCCATCGTCGTTCCATACCCGAACATCCCTGAACGCGGCGCACCTTCATCACTAAAGCCTTCCTGCATAATGATCGGTAACTTTTCGCCGTACGTTTTTTCCGTCTTACGGTTTAGTCCATACCAATCAAGTGGTTCGTCTTTTTGCTTCTTGTCAGGTAGAACTGTTATATACAGCGTCTTGAGCGACTCATCTTCATCCCGCTCATACAACCTTTTATCTTCTAGTAATCGTGTGTCGATTTCGTCCGGCATTGATGCACGATTGGCTTTCGCTTCAGTCTGTTCGTCCGTTCCTTCGTGATCATCCGCTAAACGATCCGGCATACACCCGGCCAGTAACATCGTTGAAACAAGCAATAAGGCCGCAGTCGATGTCGCTTTGCCAAATTGTTTATGCTTTTTCCGTGCGGTCTCCACAGTAATCGGCTGCGCACAAAATGTATAGTAGTCGAGGTTTCGGAGGACGTACAACAATCTTGCAAGTACGAGAAGGACAACAATAGCAGAAGCGATGAACATCCCAAGCCCGTCGAATTCGATTTGCATCATCCAGTAAGTGAAGCCAATATTCAATAGCGCAAACAGCATACTAATGCCGAGCACCCCTTTACGATCATCAAAATACATTAAAATATGCGTTAACATGAAAAAGATGATGAACAAATAGTAACCAAGCGCTAAAATGATGAACAAATCCAGTTGAGCCATCGTAAAGCCGATTTTAGGCAAGAATTTGATCCCTAGTGCAATGGATAAGACGGTGAATAACAATTGAACTTCTACGAGAAACCCAACTTGTTTGATTAACGTCTTCTGCATTTGTTGCTTTGCCGCTTTGATATCCCGAATCGTTCCACCATTTATGATTTGTAAATAATAAACCCTAAATTTCTCATAAAAAGCCGTCTCAACAGCCACGACGAAAGTGACAAATGACGGTAAAACGGTTATGAACGCATAGAAAACCGGCAAATCATAAAAAGGCATAATGCGGAATTGATCGGCCACTTCCCTCCCATTCGGGCTTAGCCAATAAACGAAGTTATGCAAGTAAATGCCCGAGTATACAAAGCACCCCGCAAAAAATAACGAAGAATACTTCTTGAAATAGCGAAGATATTCAAAGAAATAACCGTACTCCGCACGTGGAAAGCGCTGTTCAAAATGGTAGTTTGATAAGATGACAATGACCAAAAAACCGATATCCAAGCTCAATAACGGTATAATCGTCGGATCAATACCCGTTAACCTTGAAAGCAGCCAACCACTCACAAGCGCGGTAACAGAACCACTGGCAAACCCTTTTACAATGCGGACATAATCTTTTAATGCAGATAAAAAGACGCCTTGGATCCACACAATAATAAGTAGTAAAAAGAAGAAGTATGCGGATAGCTTATACAACCATCCAGCGGTCACACCACTTAAAAACAGCGCCCCGATTATCGCCGCAATGGGCAGCATGACAATGAGTGCTCCGTAATAGGCTGACATCAATCGACCATATTTCTTTTCGTACAGCATGTCAGCCGTATAGCGTGTGAGCACCATCGAAATACCGCTCGTTAAAACGATGGAAAAGATGAAGCAATAAGATACAGTTGCAATATACAATTCCCAATCCGTATATTCCATCTGCTCTGTCGCTGTTATTCGTTGCAAGGCGACAATAAGCCCCATGCTCATAATCATCGGTCCCACCGTTGTCAATGAAGAATAGGTATAAGCTTTCAACTGATTTACCAAGCCCTGCTCCCGAAACATCTTTCTCAACTCAAAGCCAATGCCCGCCATCTTTTCCACCTCCTATCGTTTCATATACGCTACGGTAATTTCGAATGACCTCTTCATGTTGATAAAATCGCTCTACCCGCTGAAATGCATTTGTCCCCATTTCAAGACGCAACTTTTCATCTTTACATAATTTCACCGCAGCATTTGCAAGTTGTTCATAATGCATAACCGGTACAACAAGCCCTGAAGGTCCAATGCCATCATCCAACCCTTCAAGTAACTCTCTGCAACTACCGACATCTGTTGCAACGAATGGTTTTCCAGCTGCCATTCCTTCTAAAATCGCAAGTGGCTGCCCTTCGCTTATGCTCGTTAGCATGAGCACATCCATCTTGCCAATATAGTCTTTAATCGGCACGAGTCCAGTGAAGATGACGTCTTTAAGTTCTAGAGCATTTACGAGTTGTACACACTCCTCGAAATACGCCTCGTTTTCTTCTGTTGGTCCCATAATGTAGAAGACGGCATTCGGCAACTGTTGCTTAATGATGGCAAAGCTTTGTAACATCGTTTTTATATCTTTGATTGGCACAATCCGGACAATCGCCCCGATGTAAAATTCGTTGTTCGGTTTCGTGGACGGCAATTCTACATAATCGGTCACTGAAACGCCGTTAGGAATGATCTTAATCTTGTCTTCCGGGCAACCCAATTCCACTTCGATTTCCTTATTCCGGCTGAAGAGTGTCGTCACGCAATCTGCCCCGTTGTACGCACTTGAAGAGAGGCGATAAAAATAGTGGATCCACAAATCTTTGAAGTATCCTTTCACCCATTCCGCTTTGATGATTTCCTCCTCGCGCTCGCGTGAATAGATGCCATGCTCCGTCAACAAAAATGGCTTCGCATACACTTCCTTCGCAACAGCGCCGATAATGCCGGCATATCCGGTAGATACACTATGGTAAAGATCCGCTTCAGGTAGATCCTCCCGGATAATGATAAGCAACGGTAAAATCATTGAGCGAACCGTCCAAAACATTTCAGTGAAAGGCACGAGTGGATAGTGCTCCTCACACAACTCGCGCAGAATATCGTAAAAGTCCCGGCTTGTTAGAAAATCGGATACGTTGTTAAACCGTGCACTACGGACCATTCGGATAAAGGCTGACCAGTCCATCTCTCCTTCACTTCCAAGTAACGACTTCACATTGCGTTTTTCCTCATGCGTCAACTTGAATTTACGCCCCCACCTGACCTTCTCTTCCAAATAGGAATCAAGAAATGACTCACGTACTTCAATGAGGTTCTTCGGCAACTCATACTTGAACTGACCTCTTTGCTTTTTCTCCGGCGAAATCGCATAAATGATAAATTCATGCTCAGGCATGTCTTTTATCATACTTTGAATCCAGCTTGAAACACCGCCTGTTACGTAAGGATAAGAACCTTCTGCAATGATACAAATCCTCATTTTGTCACCTACCCAGTTCCATAGAAAAATCATTACTTGTCGCTTTTACTAGAAAAACGCCCTTATCGATTTTTTGTATTGTACAATGTTGCATGTTCCCGATTTTTTTATCCGTACGTAAGATGAAATAATGTTCATCCAAAGTTGTCGCAGTCGTGACCTGAAGCGTGTTTCCTTCTTTTGAAACAACCATCCCGCTTTGCAATTGATCAGCTACACTAATCGCCGCTTCTGAAGACGTAAGGCTGCGCAACCACGGGTAGGTCGTATGCAACCGCGTTAACAACTCTTCAAAGTCTTCATATAGACTTTTCCACGTTTGTCGGCGCCCTCGTTCTTCATCCAACAAATCATCCGGATGAATGAAGTGGGAAAACACACCAATTGAAGAAATCGCATTCGCTTCCACCCATCTGTTGTAATCCGTGTCAAAATACCCCGATGTAGTACGTGGCATATCGAGTACGCCATCTTCCCCCATCTCAAACTCTTGTACATAGGAGCGGTTAAATTGGTCAGGCATATACAAAGAAGCGATGACTGCAAGATTTGGCCAAGCACTGACTAATGCTCTTCTTCCTTCACTGTCAAGCACATTGGAAGGCGGTACATAGGACATCATGCTGTAACGCGGAAATGCCTGCTCGAGATAATTCAACATGGTTTCAATGGACACTTCCATATCTTCAATCGTTTCCCATCGCTTGTAACCAAAATAATCGGCTATTTCTTGATTCATCTGGAGCGACTGATGATTGTATCCATGGACCCCTATTTCACCACCACTCTTCAGCACTTCCCGTCCATATCGGATTACGTTATGCAATTCCTCATCACCTAAACTCGTAAAAGGCTGTTTGACTTGATCCCCATATGTTTGAATCGCTACTGCTGTATACTTCACGTTGAAGTTGCTCGCCGCTTTAAGCATTTGCGGCCACCATATATCATGGAAAAAAGTCGGAATATCCATTTTATATTCTTGATAAATCAAGGCGTCAATCCCTTGAGGAATGGGTGCAGGAAAATCATCAATGTAGAATAATTTCGTATTAAAAATCGGATAGATGTAATCGGGCGCAAGGAGGCTGATGCCGCCAGCGATAAGTCCTCTTGCGTCCTTGCCGGAAAGATTGCTTCCGTTAAACACCATGAAAGCGCCTTCGCCAAACTGTTTTCTCCACATGAGCGGGTTTTGATCGGTCGTCGTTGCCAACAATTCCACTTCT
The DNA here is from genome assembly GCF_033253735.1 of Sporosarcina saromensis. Lineage (NCBI taxonomy): Bacteria > Bacillati > Bacillota > Bacilli > Caryophanales > Caryophanaceae > Sporosarcina > Sporosarcina saromensis. Next base: position 112,609 of record NZ_JAUBDI010000005.1, read on the forward strand.
TCATCCAACTCTACAGGGAGCACGTCATTGTAAATGAAGTCCCCTTCGTAGCGAGCGCCTGCTTGATTGATTAAAACGTTAGAAGTAAGCGTAATGCCATACTTGCCTTGTAAGTATTCAAAATTTACGATGCCTAATTTTCGGTGTATGTTAATAAACGCATCAGAAGGATTATCAGAGCGCATCCAAAACAGATACCCCCCATTTTCGATGAAGTCCAAAATGGCGGGAATTTCATACTCCACACTATCAACAGAAGCTGTCAACAAGACGGCTTGACAGTTCTGTACTTGAAGACTGGTTGCATCCAAATCGATTGTTGAATAAGGCTGTTGCATATAACCGAGTACACGCTCGGTATTGTCTTTAATACGAACGCTCAATTCATCCTCGCTGTCATACGCCAAGCAATAATCCTGATGCGTAGATGCCGGCAGAGATTGCTCCAAATTCATCGCCAAATAATCTTCTTTTATTGCTTGATATTGTTCATGTGTCTGCTCATTTACAGTAGAAGTCAACACGAGTTTAGATCGGGTTAATTGCGACACACCTGCCAACAGCAGAACAAACAGTAGTATGATGTATACTTTCTTTTGTAACTTCACATCTCTTTTCATTGTTACGCTCCTTCTGACCAAAACCGCACCATCGTAAGCGCTTCGCTAGATAATTTAATGGGTGAATTCTTCAACCTTTCCAACGTTTCGTGCAGCCGTTGAATTGAACGGGTTTCATAATGGACCTTCATCATCGTTACATACGCTTTCTCACTGTCCGGTACCGCCTCCATATAAGCATGAGCGATTCGTTCAGCGTCTACATACGATCCAAGTGCCAATTCGAGATCGACACTTTCTTGATACGCCCATTCATGGTGCGGTTCCAATAGCAGCCACTGTTTTAATACCGCACGATATATATAGCGATATTTCAGCAATGTCCGTTCGTCTAAAAATCCGCTTCTCATGTAGTCATGCAATACTTCCGCATACGTTTTCACGACGAGCAAATCTGTCGGATCCTTCTCAAATTTCACCGAGAAATCTTGCAAAGCAAGTTGTAGTTTCCTCTTTGCCTCCATAATTGCGCTCACTGCGTAGTATGAAGTCTCTTTGTCTTCATTGCTAATTGCGCTTTGTAAAATCTCCAAATAATTGACAGCATCTTGTTTCAACATATCAATGAGCACGCGTCTGCGTGTTTTGTGCTCACTGACTAGAAGTGCATCTTCAATCGGAATGACATCAAGTTCTTGTTGACGCTCGATATGCTGATAAATGCCAATCCTCTTCACTTGATGCTCTTCCGATTGTCGTGTAATGAATTCTTCAAAGTCTTCCTTGCCCTCACCGATCAATCGTTTCGACCAAAATATCGGCAACAGCCATCCAATACCAGGAAGCGCGGCAATACTGACCGCTTTTAGAAGTCGGTCTTGCCAAGACTTCCGATACAATACAACAATCAGCAAGAAAGATAGTAGTACGTAAATGCTATAGATTAACCAAAACATCTCGTTCACTCCTCTGTTGCTGTGAGAATAATGGAATCGTGTGCCAGTCGGTTGACAATTTTCTCTTCATCATCCTTACTCGTATTCGTTAAGAGAATGAGCAAATTTCCTGCATAATCCATTCCAAGATAATCCGTCTCTCTTAACTTCGTCGATAAGTATTCGGCAGTAGCACTCGTAGAAAGGTCAAAGCACTCAGTATTCAATAACAGATAAGGTACGCCATAGTCTTCATACATCTTTTTCTTAGAGGTAACGATATCGCTGAATACTTCAGGTTTTAAAATGATGGAATCCTCATAGTAACGTTGTGATTCAGTTGCTGAAATATGTGTAAATGCTTTGTTCAACGCAGATGAGATCAAGTCCGTCGTAATTTTAAACAAGTTTTGGTGATACATCGAAAAGCTTTCAAAAGACAAATCGTCAATTGCGATGATTGCGGTCACTTTCTCGTTATGGAAGAGCGGCGCAACCATTAACGGCACATCCTCCCGCAAATGCTCATTCCGATAAATTGCTCCAGTGTTAATGACTTCATTCAAATAGGCATGCTCAGCAACCTTCAACGATTTCGCTAATCCACTCGCGTCATATCCCGAACTGGCCATTAGGCGCAAGTACGTTTGTGGTTTATTCACAACATAGATTTTTACTTTTTTCACATGCATAATTGATTTCACGACACTAACCGCGGAATTGAAGACATGTTCAGGTTCTAAGCTTTCCAATTCTTTTGTGGCGGCATAAATCTTCCCGTAGCTATCCCCTGCATTTAAAATGCGCGTCTGCAATTCATCTTTTACATCCCGCACATCCGTATAAATACGGTCGAGAAAAACATAGCGGTTGTTCATCTCATCCAACTCGTACGCTTGCTGTTTGATAATCGTTTTTTTCCGCTCAATCGTATAACCGATGACAAGTCCGACAAATAAGTAAATCGCCAACTGAAAGAAGAAGTCCGTGTCATACGTCAGTGAAATGACATCACGGCCACCTTCGAGTTTCTGGTAGGTGAACAAAGCCGTTGACAGGACGACAGCAAGCATTGCTTGACGACTACCGTGCATAATCCCGATGATGGTAATAAAGAACAATTTCAAATCGATCACGCCACTACCACTACTGGGGTAAATGAACGTCAGCCATGTAATTAGACTGAAAGCAACGAGCGTTTCCAACGTAGGAATCGCTTTTGAAAGGATTTTCCTCGCCTTTACGCGGGCTGGTGAAGGCGCACGTTTTTCAGCTTTCAGCGGTTTTTTAGACTCTTTTTTAAAATGGGCTACTGTTTTCGCAAGACCTTCCTCAATTGTATATAACGGCGACCAATCTAAATCTCGCATTACTTTTCGATTATCCAGCACGGAATGCTCAATATCCCCAGCCCTTTTTTCCTTATGAATGATTTCAGGAACTGGCTGGATTTCGTTGAGCACTTCGATAATCCGATTGACGGACGTTTGTTCATTGACCGACAAGTTATAAATGCCTGTTTGCGGGCTATTCGCTCCCCGATAAATTGCAAAAGCAACATCTTCAACATAGATGAAATCCCGCGTCTGGTCACCGTCTCCATGGAGTATAAGCGGTTGCTCCGTCAACAATCGGTTTGTGAAAATCGAAATGACGCCACCTTCTCCTATCGCGTCTTGACGTGGTCCATAAACATTTGAGAAACGAAAACCGAGCGTTTGCAGACCATATAATCGCTCCCACTTCTCACAATACATTTCACCACTCAGTTTGCTCATCCCGTACGGTGAAATGGGTGTACATTCCATCTCTTCGGTAATCGGAAGTTCCTTTTGGATGCCGTACACAGCCGCAGATGACGCATAGATAAATTTCTTAACACCATATGTAGTAGCGAGATTCAACATATTGACAAGTCCAACGATATTAGAGCCAGCATCCGCGATTGGATTAGAAACAGAATTGGCGACACTTACTTGTGCAGCAAGATGCACAACCACTTCAATTTTGTGCGACTTGAACACTTCTACACATTTCGGATCTTCAATGGATAATTGATAACTTTTGTGCTTAATCGTAACGTTCTCTTTCTTGCCCGTCGTCAAGTTATCGATAATGATTACGTCATAACCTTCTTGGTGAAAACGTTCTGCCACGTGCGAGCCGATAAAGCCATAGCCACCTGTAATTAAAACCTTCACTTGTATCTCACCTTCCTTTTCAACTCACAAACTGCTGAGACAGTAGTCATCTATAAAAGAGCTTTCATTTAATTAAAAGAGTCAGTAAATGTAAAAAGTAGTATAGACCATTATACTAATGGATTCTTAAAAAACTCTTACATTGGAATTTTCACTATACAATTAGTATATTATCTATCTATTATCATACTTTTGGCGCGTGTTAAATATGCTAGATGACAAAATAAAAGTCGCTAGGACAAATTGCTAAATAGACTGTCCCTCTGCACTCCACTCATGAAAATAAAAAAATGCAGTTGGCGAATTTGGAGTTCACTGAAAAATCCCACTTAAAGGAACTTATGCTAGAATTGTTGATTTACGTTCCGAGCGGACGCTTTCCGTGGGGCGGGCGGTGAGCCTCCTCGTCGCTTCGCTCCTGCGGGGTCTCACCTGTCCCGCTAATCCCACAGGAGTCGCCGCTCTCCACTCCAATCAACGGAACTCCCGTTAAATAAAAATATAAAAACAGCGATTCAGCCCTTTCATCAAGGAATGGATCGCTGTCTTTATTGCATAATTAACTTGTTAAATCCAGGTGGTGTTCCCTATGATCTCTAATATCAAGAAACCCTATATCTCAGTCCATATATGGCAATTTACGATATCGTCGTCAAGAGATGATATGTTACGTCAAATAAACGAACTTGTTGAATTCAGCTTCATTCTCGAAGATTTAAAGAGTAAATATTGCTTAGAAAACGGCCGTAAAGCTGTGCCGCCAATTCGCATGTTTAAGTATTTTCTGTTGAAATCTTTTATCCCAGTCTTCCTACCTTATTCAGTTGTAGTCTTGTTTACGTCAATCGTGACCATCTTACTTGTCATCGGTAGTTTATCGCTCGGTGAATCGTTCCACACATAACCAATTAAAACGGTTTGGTGGACACCGATTAAATCCGCTAGCGGGATCGCATATTCTACTGCCGTTGCACTGAAGGCATAGCGGTTCGTCTTCCGATAAGTTGTCACTTTCGACCAATTCCAGTTCGTACCACCCGTGCCGTTGTATTGATAAAGCGTTCCATTTTCGATTAGGAAACTTGATTGATTGGAAGACCAGTAAGGCGCTTCGAACGCTTTTACTCCGTTACCAATATCGATGAACAACTGGCCTTTCTCCGTCAGCCGATGACCTTCCACAAGTACATACAACGTATCCAACGTCCTAAACGCTTTAAGACTTCTTACATTCGATTCACTTGTGTGAAGAGCAGGGAACGATGACCAATCATTACCGATTCCATCAATTGTTACGTCCACTAGCTTGGCTCCTATTTCACCCTTTGACGGTTTCCCTTGTTCTGGTTGTAGTTCATCCGGCCACGGCTCCCCTTGTCCAGTCGGCGGATTGCTTGGGGCGTATACTGGTTTGTTCGGAATGTGACCATCACGATATTCCGCGGCTCCAACATCAATTCGCCCACCTTCAACGCGTGGCTTGTTGTAAAAATCATTTCGCATCGATCCGATCACATCCAGCGAGCCACGGTTGACCGCAGGCGATTGAGCAGACAAGTAAGGACCATATCGGTCTATTTCCATAAATAGTGGATCTGCGAAAAGAGAATGTTGGTCAAAACCAGTCGCATTTTTAAAAGCAGTCCATGTTTGATAGCGAATCCCGTTGTACCGCCAACTTTTCCCATCCACTCCGTCAGTCCGATAATAAACGTTATAGTCAATTAAATTTCCCTTGCCATTCGTTCCACTCATTTTAATGAAGCGCTTATTTGGGAACGTATAAATGATGTTGTTCAAGAATGCATTGTCCACATTGTAATTCTGCAACGTAATTTCTGCATATCCTTGTTGCATCGTATCGTTCATATAGAGCGTATTGTTAACGACGTGATTCTGACGAGCCCCGCCATTCGTGGAACTTGATCCGCCCATAATCATCCCTGCGCCATCGTTATGGTGCAAATAGTTATTGCGCACTGTCACATGGCTTGTGTCTTTTCCTGGAATTTCACTCGCCAGTTCGATGCCAAAATTACTGTTGTACACTTCGTTATTTTCGACAATGACATTTGTTCCCCCATCGATGTAAATACCGGCAGCAGCACGCACGCCTGTATTGCCATAGGCAGGATTCTGTGAAGTGTCTATATGATGAACGAGATTATTGGCAACAATACCGTTTCGCGCCTGGTCCACACAAGGAGCAGAACACGTTTGATAATGGCCGATAATATCAATGCCAATGTTGTTGTTATGATGTACGTGGTTAAAGGAAATGACAAAGTCTTTCACATTTCCGTCAAGCGTTAAGGATTCACTCGACCCGGAAGTTAAATGATGAATCTCATTCCCAGTTATCGTAATAGACGAAATCGGTGTCAATGAATCGCCGTAGACGAGTAAGCCATGGGCATTTCCCTTCGTCGCCAAGTTCGAAATGCTATGGATATCATTATTCGTAATAACAATATGCGATCCGCCTCCACTCACCTTCAAACCCGCCAAATAATCGTGCGGGCTGTCCGACGTGAGTCCGCGTATTTCAAACCCTTCAATTACTACATAACTCGCTTTGTGAATAAAAAATTGGGATTGGTTGCGACTTGTTGGCGTCAAGTTCTTCCCTTCAAGGATCGGCTGCTCTCCTGGATACGCTTGAAATGTAATATAACCGTCTTTCGCAGAACCCGACCGATGAATCCGAACGAACTCTTCGTAAACGCCTCCCCGCACGAATACCGCCTCACCCGCAATGAGCGTATCCGCCGCCTTCTGAATCGTACGCCAAGGCTCCTCGAACGTACCCGGATTATCGTCATTCCCATTGACCGACACGTAATAAGCATCTTTGGACGGCGCGTCACTTGAATAGACAGAAGGAGACAAATAGACAATCCCGATCATTACTGACAGAAGTGCCGTGAAACTTATTCTGGAGTACCTCAAGAAGCGTTCATCCATTCGGTTAAAGTCCATACGACGCACAACTCCCTTCTGCCCTTATTTGCCATTAACTTTAACATGAATATTTTGTAATTGACAAGGGGCTTGTGGGACAGGTAGGGTCGGGGATACGGGGTGATCGCTTAGGCCGAGGGGCTGCTGGGATAGAATTGTTTCAGCAGTCCCTCTATGCGACAAGAAAGCAGAGGTACGCCATGAAGCAGGTACGATAATCTTTTTAGAACATTATAGTAGTGCAAAATGAGCAGTTAGTAGTCCTCTGGATTAAGTAACTGAGCTTCGTCCTCAATTTCAGCGTCGGAAGCTTTTCGTCTTTTAATTTCCCAACGCTGGTGTAGGTTATTAAGTACAATCATTAAACAGACGATGGCAACTCCAATTAGCTCGAAATGAGAGATGGCGTGACCTTGAATAGCTTGAATAATAATTGTTGTGATAGGCGCAACGTTAATAAAGAGGATTGTATTAATGGGCTTTAAAAATACAACAGCTTGATTCCACAAGAGAATGGATAAAAGGCCTGGTATCAAAATCATATAAATAATATGGAATCTAATGTCATAGATTGCTTCTAATTTTGGTATAGGCACAAGTCCCATTGCGCTAATAACTAAAATGACGAGTGTTGAAATGATTGTCCCGTAAATCACACTTAATGTAGAGTAGCGCAGTACGGACCAGTCAGGAAATCGACTCCCCCCAATCGTGTAAAAAGCCCAGCCGCCTGCCGCAATTAGCAGAATGAGTAACGGGATCAGTCGATTAAAGGCAAGCAAAGAAGACATCTCCCCTTTTGTAATTACTAATAAGACACCAATAAAAGCACCTATTATTACGACTATGGTGAATTTATGTACTTTTTGACGATACACAATCCATATTACTAAAATCGATATAACAGGAGATAAGGACTCCATAACAGAAGCCAAAATGACACCTTCTCCACCTAGTAAGTGCTGCCCCCAAAATATAAACAAGTTATATACTGTGAAACCCATTATCCCAAAAAATATAATATGTACGAAATTTCCTTCAGAACGAAAAGCGGCTTTCCCTTCTACGATGAAGAGTACGACGCTAAAAATTATTGCAATCGGGATGTACCTTACTAATGCAAAATAAAAAGGATCTATATGTACTAAAGCAGATTCAGCAATCGGGTACATAGAACCCCAGGAAGCACTTGCTAGAATCGCAAGGATGGCCCCAATGATTAGTTTGCCTTTCATTTTCATTTAGCGACTCAACTCCATTTTGAAAATTAAAACTCTGTTTCGATTTTGACTTCAGCAATACAAAGACAAAAGACAGACGCCATCCATTTGGTTTCATGAGCTCTCGCCAGTCCGCCAAATGGTGTATCTGCCTAATGCCAATTCCTTTCATTATCAACAAGTCTTCTTATTCTTTATAAAATACTTCTATACCACCATGTTTCTTTTGCAACGCCCTCCAAGTGTTTGCCCATTTGCTTGGATTCTCAAAGTAATCTTCATCGATTATACGATGTATTGCGGCGTGATAAGGTGCATTCTTTACTTTTTCAGGGTTTTCATATGCTTCTTTTGCAATATAACGCAAAGAATTAATATACTCATCCAAATCCGCTTTAGAATAGGATTCTGTCGGCTCTAGCGTGAAAGGTTCCGGAACAACGTACGGATGATGACTTGTCCAGTATTGATGACCAAAGTCGGCCATCCTTCTCGAGATATCGTCTGTTGTCACACCCGTTTCTTCGGTCAGTTTCTCCCAACTATAACGCACTTGCTCAAGCCTCTTGCCTTCAATATACGGAGCACTGGCACCTGGTATTTCTAGTATCTTTTTGTATAAATAGTTGTTATTCAGTACTGCAATTTCCGCGACCGCCTTTATTCCTTCAGCTCCGAGTGCACGAATCCAAGCATATGCTCTTAATATGTTTTGAGGCACACCATGATAGGAACGGACCTTGCCGATTGAATGCTCAATGTGATTATTCAATACGTATTGATCCCCAACTTTCTCTACCAAAGGCGCTGGTAAATAAGCTGCTAATTTATCCGTTACCCCTAAAGCGCCTGCTGCAGGCCCACCAGATGCATGAGGTGTTGAGAATGTCTTGTGCAAGTTAAAGAAGCACATGTCAAAACCGGCTTCTTTCGCGCGTGTAATGCCTAATAATCCGTTTGCATTCGCTTGATCGTAATAACAAATCCCACCGGCATCATGTACAATCTGTGTGAATTCTTTAATTTTATCATTAAAGATTCCCGTGTCTTCTGGATTAGCGACTACAAAACCAGCGGTCCTATCAGAAACTACCTTTTTTAATTCTTCAATATCCGGGTAGCCATCCTTGTCAGGGTATAATGTAATAATTTTATACCCCTTTACAGCTGCTGTAGAAGCCTGTGATGGATGAGAGAAAATTGTTGTAATGATTTCATCTCGTTGGTCACCTTCTCCTCTGGATTCGTGATACGCCCGCACCATAGATGCCATGGCAAATAGCGCTTGTGTACCAGAACCAGACTGAAATGAAAACTTATCCATGCCTGAAATTTCTCGCATGTAAAGATCTAATTTATGCGTGACTTCCAAAATACCTTGTATTGTATCTACGTCTTGCTTCGGATGCAAAGCAGTCATTTTTGAATGTGCAGCAAATTCCTCATTCACTATGGGAGAATATTTCATTGTACAAGTTCCCTGACCCATTTCAACATTCATTGCCGCGCCAATAACTTCTTGCGATAAACGTAAATAATGTCTAAGAACACGATTTTGAGTAATTTCAGGTAACTCTTCAATTTTGCCACGTCGCAATTCAGCAGGTATTTCAGCCAGTGCATCTCCTGTTACCTCTTGAATTGCAGGATTTACTTTTGGCAATTGTACGCCTCTTTGCCCCGCTGTGTGTAGCTCAAATAGTAGCGGTTCATCCCATTTAGCTTGTTGAAATGCCCGCACTTCGCGGTTATCCAGTTTTTGTGGTTTCAACTTCATTCCTCCCTCTCTTATTCAACAATTTCCTTTAAAGCTGTAACTAATGTATCGATGTCCTCTTTGGAGTGAATTTCTGTTACGCAGAATAACGCACATTCTCCAAATCCCTCAAATTCTTTTGATAAGTCAATTCCACCAAAGATTCCTTTGTCCTTTAAGGCACGTGAAATTTCTTCCACTGTCTTACCTGTTGCATTAAAATCAACTACAAATTCCTTGAAATTCAAGCTTCCAAATTTCGAAGGATTAACACCTTTCACTTCTTTTAATTTCTCAATGGCATACCGTGAATTATGCATAATGAGTTCACCCACTTCTGCCATTCCGTGCGGTCCCATTAGTGCTAAATAGACACCTGCTGTCAAAGCCCACATGGATGTCTGAGTGCCAACCGACTCCTTTCCTTTTTCACGCTTTGCAAAGGAAGTACGATCGTATAAAATATCACCAAATCCGTATTCCCCTTTTTCAATGGTAGGTGCAATACCAAATAAGCGAGAAGGAAACTCCTGAACATATTCAATTTCATCCCGGGTGGAAATGAACCCCGATAAACCTCCGCCAAAACTCATATGAATGCCTAAAGACTGAAGTTCTCCACAAATAATATCAGCTCCATACTTGCTTGGTGTTTCAAGAATACCTAATGAAATCGGATCTACCCCGACAATCGACTCTGCTCCAACACTTCGTGCCAGACTAGTGATTGTTTTACCTTCTGTCTCGATAAAACCAAGATAGCTCGGATTTTCAAAGTACACCGCAGCAACAGCGTCATTGAGTTTGCTTTGTAGATGATCAATACGCATTCTTCCAGTAACTTTGTCATATTCAACCAATTCTATTGTGATAGCTGGTGAACAATAGTTTTTAACGACTTGGAGCCGTTCAGGAGAGATCGTTTCGGATACGAGAGCAATCGATCTTCCTGTCTTACGTGCCGCCATACGAATAGAAGTTGCGATGGCCTGCGCCCAGTCAAATGTAGGTATGTTGACGACATCCATCTCCAGCAAAGCTCCCATTAAACTTTGATATTCAAAAAGTGCTTGATAGCGACCATGATCTTCAAATTCATCTCCAGCATATGCAGTCAAAAATTCAGCACGGGAGTTTATTTCATCACACACAGCAGGAATGTAATGTTCCCAACATCCGCCTCCTAGAAAGCTAATTACATCTTGTGTGCTCGTATTATTAGTAATTGTCCCTATAACCTTTTTACGTAATTCCAGTTCAGATAGCCCTTCAGGTATGTTCAATTTCCCCTTGAATAGCAGATCGTCCGGAATCGAGTCAAATAGATCTTCAACACTGTCTACACCAATTTCTTTGAGCATTTGTTCCTTAATTTTCGGTTCCGTATTCGGTATATAAGGATGTGCAAATTTAGTCAATGTTAACGCCTCCTGTTTTATATGATGTAATTCTTAGGCCAATCCTCCACCATCGACCACTAGCGAACTGCCTGTCATCCATTCGGCTAAATCACTAGCTAAAAAGAGTACAGATTTAGCAATATCATCAGGTGTACCGATCCGTGCCAATGGCCGATCAACACCTGAAGACTTTAAAAATGCTTCTTCATCCACATTTAATTGCTTCGCTTCTCCACGCAATAAAGGCGTATCCGTGTCTCCTGGATTTATGCTATTTACTCGGATTTTTGAAGGCCCATGGTCAATTGCCATTGCACGTGTTAAGTTGACAACCCCTGCTTTGGCGGCACAATAGCTCGCTGAATGATCCCCGCCTTTAAGACCCCAGCCTGATCCTGTGTTAATAATGCTGCCGCCACCTGATTTTTCAATTACAGGAATCACATACTTGGACAATAGGAAAACCCCTTTCAAAGATACATTAATAACTCGGTCCCATTCTTCAGAAGTGTGATCCACTACTGTTTTGCGTGTGATAATTCCTGCATTATTAAACAGAACGTCAATGCGACCAAATCTGTCCACGATTTCAGAAGTGACCTTTTTGCAGTCTTCTTCACTAGTCACGTCACACTTATATCCAGCAACAGAATCACCGCCATTGCTTAACTCTTCAGCCTTTTCATATACAAGTGACTCATTAATATCTAGAATGGCAACTTTCATTCCGACTTTGGCAAACAACCTTGCTGTTGCCAGTCCGATTCCTGATGCACCACCTGTAATTACAGCCACCTTTCCTTGTACATTCAACAAATCATCCACAAAGTTTTTCATCTTGCAACAATCCCCCTCTAATTTCTATCATTTTGCGATTTACTCTTTAATCGAACCACCCATAATGCCAGAAACGAAGTTTTTCTGGAACACTAAGAAAAAGATTAATATGGGAATTATCGATAATGTAGTGCCAAGCATGACCTGGCCATAATCAATGCGTGCCAATCCTACCAAGCTGGAAAGCGCGACAGGTAATGTTGACATCTCGGTTGTCTTTAGTGTGATTAGCGGCCAAAGTAAACTGTTCCATTGAGACATGAAAAGAAAGATGGAAACGGCTGCAATCGCTGGACGCATTGTCGGCAACACCACTTTGAAGAATATTTTGAATTCTCCAGCCCCATCAATGCGTGCCGCTTCGATCATAGAGTCCGGTACAGAGCTCAAATTTTGTTTCATTAAAAAGATTGCAAATGGAGAAGCCAATGAAGGCAATATGATCGCCTGGTATGTATTCAACCAATTCAGATTCACCATGATTTCAAACAGCGGAATTAATGTGACTTGAAAAGGAATCATTAGCGTACATAAAATAATGAAAAAACTTATTGATTTCCCTTTGAATTGAAATTTCGAGAACGCATAGCCTGCCATCGAAGCTATGAGTACACTGAGAAACGTCGAAGTAAATGATACAAAGATTGAATTCCATACGACTCTTCCAAAATGCATGGACTCGTTTAATGACTTCAAATTCTCAAATAGATGATTACCAGGTAGTAACGAAGGTGGAATGCTCAAAATCTCTCCAGATGTTTTCGTAGCTCCTATGGCCATCCAGTAGAAAGGAAAGAGAGAAATCGCGACACCAATCAAGAGAAAGCTATACATTGCTATTTTTGGAAACATCACTGATTGTTTCATTATTTTTCATCTCCAATCAGTTTGATCTGCAGCCAAGATATAACAGCGATAATAAGAACCAAAACATAGGCCATCGCTGAAGCATAACCGAAATTAAAATACTTGAATCCAGTTTCATATAAATACAAAGTGATCGTCATCGTCGCATTATTCGGTCCGCCTCCCGTCAAAATATAGACCTCGTCAAACAATTGAAGGGTTCCGATGGTGGAGGTGACAATTGTAAAAATAAATACTGGTTTAAGCAGGGGCAACGTAATCGTAAAGAACTTTTTTAAAGGACCTGCTCCATCCATTTCTGCTGCTTCGTATAGTTCATCAGGTATGGTTTGTAATCCAGCTAAAAAAATTACCATGTTATATCCAACCCATCTCCATGTCATAACCGAAACAATTGCTACCTTTGACCAAAACGGATGACTTAACCAGCAAATTGGTTCCACTCCAAACAAGCCCAAGAAATAGTTTGCTAACCCATAGTTTTCATCCAAAATAATCATAAAAACGAGAGAAGCTGCTACCAAAGCTGTAATTGCTGGCAAAAAGAATGCGGTACGAAACAATCCCTTAAACCGTAAAGCGGCTGAATTTAGTAAAACCGCTATCACCACTGACAAAGAAATCATTATTGGCACTTGTATGAGCAATAACTGAAATGTATTGCCGAGTGACTTATAAAAGATCGGATCCTGGAAGAGCTTAGCGTAATTGGCCAAACCAACGAAATTTGTTATTCCGCCCTTGGTGCTTTGAAAACTTAAAATCAAGGATGAAAAGACAGGATATACCGTAAAGAGGAGCAGCAAAATTACAGAAGGGGCCAAGAAATAATATGGTGCTGTTTTTGGCGAAATCTGAAGTAGACTATTTTTCTTTTTGTTAATCAACACATTCACCCCAAATGTCCGAAGAGGAATGGGATCATTCCTCTTCAGGAACTTTTCTTGAAATTTATTTCATTTCATTTTCCAACTGTTTTTTTGCTTGTTCCAATGCTTCTTTAATCGGCTTCTTATCTAATAAAATTGTCGCTTGTGTATTTGCCATGATTTTACCAGCTTGAGCGGTATATTCAGTTACTGTTACTTTAGGGACTTCACTTACGATATCTGCAAACTTCTTGAAAATAGGGCTGTTATTAAAGTACTCACTTTCTGACGTGAAAATTGGAGCATCGTAAGTAGTCTTTAATGATGGAAATAACCCATACTTTTCAAAGCCTAATAATTGAATCTCTTTATTGGTCGTAAAATATTCGACAAATGCATAGGCTGCATCTTTGTTATTTGAGTACTCTGAAATCGTTATTGCTGATCCACCCACGTTTGCATATCTTGTACTGCCTTCCTTGAATTCAGGTAAATAGAACATATCCCATTTCCCTGAAAGGTCAGGAGCTTGATCCATGATAGTACCTGTATACCAGGCACCATATGGAATTGTGGCCACATCACCATTGACCGTAGCTGTGACAATGCCATTCCAGCCACTATTATTCAACACAATCCCTGCATCATAAAATTTCTGAACCATTTCCATGGATCGAATTGCTTCCTCTGATGTGATGTCGATATTGCCATCCTCATCAAAGTAAGATTTGCCTTGTTGCTGCATCATCATTTCAAAGACCCCAGCGTAATTCGCTATATCGATCGGCAGCATTTTAATTCCGGTTTTTTCTTTCAACTGAATGCCAGCTTCTAAAAAGTCATCCCAAGTTTTAATTTCATCAGCTTGGATTCCGGCTTCTTCAAAAAGATCTACCCGATAGAAGACACCTGCTGGTCCAATATCCCATGGCGCCGCACTCAGCTTTCCTTCAACAGTGACACTTTCTAATTTTGATTCGCTGAACAATTCCAGATGCTTGTCATAACCCATCGTAGACAAGTCTACAAAGCCATTAGGAAACTGTGTTAGATAGCCAGGTATTCGCTCGTCTTCCATTAGGATAACGTCCGGTAATCCTGCACCTTTTGAAACCAAACCTACTGTCAACTTCTCATACAAATCTCCACTGCTGAAGTCTTCAACCTTAACTTTGACATCCGGGTATTCCTCATTGAATTTCTCAATTGACGCCTTAAACGTTTCAGCAGCTACATCCCAACCCCAGACAGTTAGTTCCCCATCAATCTTGCCGTCGTCTCCAGCAGCATCTACCTCACTGCCAGAGTCACTATTAGAACACGCAGCCATCAAAAGCAAAACTCCCATTATTAACATAAAGAACGCTTTTCTCATCATACAACCCCTCAGCTTCCCTTTTAATTTATTTTTTCAAGGTAAATCAACTTCTCTTCTCTTTCTTTTTTCGAAAACAAGGAAATCTTTACTTCTAAACGAAACTCCTCAAATTTACAACGATACTTTTCCAGCTGGCTTTGGCCACAGGAATTCGAACCGAGCCCATTTTGTTTATAATCTACATGTAGAACAATGTAGTCTCTTTTTCTAAGGTCAATTGTATGCTTCGCCTGTTCCAGATCCACCTCTTCAAAATACGATGCACTAAAGTCAAAATCTGAATTTCTCTTTGTTACCATCATTCCTAGGCCATTGTAATCTGTAGCACTCATCCATCTCGTTTCTGTTCGGTTTCCATTCGCTTGTGGATGTACATAATTGGTAAATAGATCATCGACACTCTTTTCGTAATACCCGACAAGCTGCGCCTCTTTCGAATCAGAATAAGACTCTCCCGGCCCTTTCCCGAGCCATGCAATGTTGTTCATCGATTGAGCAATATTCATTTCAATACCAATCCGAGGGATCATCAAAGGAGCTTGGTCCAACTCTCCCGCCGGACGTCCAGCTACTTCATATAGAATGTCCCCATTCGGATAGATCTCGTATCGTTGCTGGCACTGGTAAAACCATGAGGCATTTGTCGTTCCATTTACAGTTTCTATGGAAATGACCACTTTGTTTTCTTCCTGTGTATAATGAAAATGCTCAACTCTTTCATGCCACAAGTGCATGAAATATTTTTCTTTATAATCTTTTACTAGATACATATCATTATCTATCGGAGCTCTCCAGAACTGTAATTTAGGTCCTGCCTCAATGAGCTTGACGTTATCCCTAGTCCCGTTAACCAACTGGCCCGTAATTTTGTCAAAAATCAACTCGAATTTCTCTGAATAGACCTTAAGCATCCATTGTGACTCTTCGACAAAAACCGATCCTTTAGGGACTAATTTAATTTCTTCTTTCTTCACCGGTATTTCAAACTGTGCCGTTGCTAGTACATGTCCTGCTGAACACCAGTTTGTAGAACTTTTAGTTGAATAATAGATTGTTAAAAAAACGTCTCCAAAATAGGCCTTTTCAAAATCAAACTGTAAGGGTAGTTCAATTTCTTTAGAAGAACGTGCTGGAATAAACGGCAACTGGAATTCGTTACTTTCAAGCACTTGGTCATTCAATTTAATTTCATAATGAAGCGTCAAATGCTCCAACGAGATGAAGTCATATTTATTTTCGATTTCCAGTTGACCCTTCTTCAAATCAATGGAGTATGTGTGAACGGGTTCAATAACCTTTTTGTATTCAATTAAAGCTGGTGACGGTGTACGATCGGGCATAAGCAGTCCGTCAATACAAAAGTTTCCATTGGTTGGATCATCGCCAAAATCACCACCATAACGATAATAGACCTCACCATTATCCCCAATCGTTTCGATCCCATGATCAAACCATTCCCATATGAAGCCACCTTGCAAATGCTCATGTGCGTATATTAGCTCTTGATATTCCTTCAAACCGCCAGGGCCATTCCCCATTGCATGGCCATATTCGCAATGAACATGCGGTTTTTCGCTCGTTTCAATAATATCGTTCATCGTCTTCCGGCCCTTTGGCTGATTTTCAATCCATGTATACATTGTTGAATAGACATCAGTGACTTCTGCTGTGGAGTCACCTTCATAGTGAATTAAGCGCGTAGAATCAATTTGTCTTGCTGCTTCTGCCATCTGTTTAAAGCAATGACCAAAACCTGATTCGTTGCCCAATGACCACATAATGATGGAAGGATGGTTTTTGTCTCGATGAACCATTCGCACCAATCGATCCACCATAACTTTCTCCCAATCAGCGCCATCCGCAATCCGGTGATAATTAGCAGTCAATTCAAAGCCATGTGTTTCGACATCCGCTTCATCAATTACATACATTCCATACTCATCACATAAGTCATAAAGAAATGGCGAGTTAGGATAATGCGCTGTTCGAATGGCGTTAATATTATGCTGTTTCATTAATTTAATATCCCGAATAACATCCTCTTTTGAAACGACTCTACCAGTCTTTGGATTGTAGTCATGACGATTCACACCTTTGAACTTAATCGCAACTCCGTTCACCGTAAACGTTTTGCCTTTTAGCTCGATCATTCTAAACCCAACGTTTTGTTTAACGACTTCTTGGACTTCATTCTCCCATTTAACAGTCATGAATAATTGATATAAATATGGGTTTTCTGCACTCCACAGGTTTGGTGCTTCTACTCGCTTTTCAAAATTCACCTCGTCATCGTCAATTGTTTTCTCTTCTTTAAAGACTTCCTTACCCCGTGCATCTAATAACTCGTATTGAATCGAAACTCCCTTTTTCACATTGCGAAAAGAGGATTTCACACTTAATACAGCGCTTTCATAACTTTCGTCTAAAATGGTTTCCACTTTATAATCTTGAATTCCTGTTGTTTTCTGCGTAAACAACTCAACATCTCTGAATATACCGCTCAACCACCACATGTCCTGATCTTCCAAATACGTTCCATCAGACCATTGATACACCCGAACCGTAATATCATTCGAACCTTCCTTGATGAAAGAAGTAATATCAAATTCCGTTGTCAAACGTGCTCCTTTCCCATAACCGACTTCCTTGCCATTAATCCAAACATGAAACGCAGAATCGACTCCATGAAATCGAAGAATTGTTTGTTCTTGTAACCATTCAGCAGAAATGAAAAACTCTCTCTTGTAAATTCCTGTTGGATTCTTTGTTGGCACATAGGGTGGATTAATCGGGAAGTTGTACCACAAATCCGAGTAATGCATGCTACCATATCCTTTTAATTGCCAGTTACTCGGCACTTCAATACTGTCCCAAGAAGATGTGTCAAAATGCGGTTTCTCAAATTCACTCGGTGAGTATTCCGGAGCATCCAAAAATAGAAACTTCCAATTTCCATTCAATAACTTGTAAGCAGTATCAGCAGACAAATGTTCATTCTCTGCGTTTTTTCTTGAATTGAAGGAATTGAAAAACGCCCGACTCTTCATAACGTTCTTACCTGTGATCGTATAATCTTCCCACACTTTATAATTTGCCATGATAATCCCCTCTCGAATTCCTAACATACTGTGTCACTAAAAATTTTCATGACATTCGAATTTATAAAACTAGATTGTGTTATTAGTTAATTAAATTAATTAACTTAGATTCTAGCATCACGAAATACCCTCTGTCAATTGTTTTTTAAAAGTTATAAATAATACTGCATTTCACAGAGATACTCAGTTATTGGTCGGATGAAACACTGAATCCAGAACGATTGCAATCGCTCCTTTAACTGTACTATCAGACCCTAGTTTAGCTAACACAACTTCTGTATCTTTTACTTGCTGCGTCAATCCTCTATCCTGAATCGACTTTTTAATACTCGGCATAATAAATTCACTCGCCATAGATACCCCGCCACCGATGACAATTCGATCGGGATTAAGAAGATGGATTAAGTTGATAATACCGATGCCTATAATCGTTCCGGTTCTTTCCAATACTTTAATTGCGATTTCATTGCCCTCTTTCGCCAATTTATAGACCGTCTCACCCGAAAGGGGCTCTTTCAATTGATTGATCATTTCAAGTGTCATCTCTTTTTTTGCTTGCCTAGCAATGGCATCTCCTGTTGCAAGGGTTTGTAAGCAACCTACATTCCCGCATTCGCACAATTCTCCATATAAATCGATTGTCATATGACCGATTTCTCCAGCTACACTTTGTGCTCCATAAAACAATTTCCCATTTAAAATGATTCCCGATCCAACCCCACTGCCAATATTCAGAGCAACCAGTGTCTCAAGCTCACCATGCTCATCGAACCAGTACTCTCCCATCGCCATAGCTCTTGCATCATTATCGACTTTTACCTCTATATCGAATTCTTTCTCTAAATGCTGCTTGATTTGCAAATTCCTAAAACCTAAGTTGGGTGCGAATAAGCTTGTCCCAGTTATCGCATCAACAGCTCCATGCATTGCAACCCCTATTCCGATTACTTTCTCCTTCGGTATATCTGCATGAAGAAGATAGGCAACGCCTTGTTTCATTTCCTGCAAGAACTGTTCTTCTGAAATTCCCTTTACAGATGGACTTATGTACTCTTTTTTCGTTTGTCCTTCTAAATTTGTCAGAATGCACTTAATGTACCCTGGCCCAGCATCTACTCCTATTACAAAAAGATGATTACTATTTAACATAAGGAGGGTTGGTTTACGGCCTCCCTGGGACTCTCCTAATTGAGTCTCTCTAATTATTTCTTTTTCGAGTAAGCTTTTTACAATATTGCTGACGGTCGGTGGTGTAAGTCCAGTTTCACTAGCAATCTGAGCTCTCGATATTGGTGCATTTTTACGTATTTTGTTTAAGACGATTGTACGATTTATAGACTTCATCCATTTAAATGTGCCATGTCCCACTTTTTTCATCCTTCCTACAATTAACTACTTTTAATATCGTTTCAATCTCATTATACATAGGATGCTAGTTGAATAACTATTATAACGATTGCCACATTAAGAAATATCATGTACAATTTTCTTATTCGAATTTATTTTTAGATTGTTATTAGGTTTACTTTGATAATTAATTTAATTAAGTAAGATACTTCTTAAACTTTAAAGTGGGTGATGATATGAACGTAGCAAACAAAGTCGTGATTGTCACAGGATCCGGGAAAGGCATTGGCCGGGCAATCGCTGAAGAATACGGAAAACGAAAAGCAATCGTAATTGTAGCGGAAATCGATGCGTCAGCAGGTCAGGAAGTTGAAGATACGATCCGCCATCATGGAGGTCAGGCACTCTTTATCCGAACGGATGTAACCAACGAAGACAGCATAAAACAAATGATTAAGAAGACAACAGAAACATACGGACCAGTCGATACACTTGTGAATAATGCAGGAATAACGATTTTCAAACCTATTGAGGATTGTACGCTGCAAGATTGGGAGCTTGTGATGAATACCGACTTAAGAAGCGTTTTCTTAACAAGTAAATATATCACCGGCATCATGAAGGAAAACGGTGGCGGATCAATTATTAATATCGCCTCCAATCATGTGCATGCTACGCTTCCAGATACTGAAATGTATGCTGCAGCTAAATCTGGCGTTGTCGGTTTTACGAAGAGCTTGGCGTTAAGCCTAGGGAAACACGGGATTCGTGTGAATGCTGTTTGTCCTGGCTTCATGGATACGTATCATTACCAAAACTGGCTTTCTAATTTTGACGATCAGGCGTTTATCCAAAAAGAGGTCGATGAATTACATGCCACGCAAAAGATGGGCAATCCACAAGAAGTTGCAAACGTATGCATTTTCCTCTCTTCAAATTTAGTAGATCAAATGACCGGTTCGTGTATTACGTTGGACGGTGGTTTAAGCACAAGACTTTATCATTCAAAATACGCCTAAACAAAGGATGATGATGATGGATGTTTTAACAATTGGAGAGAGCATGGTTGTTCTCTCACCTAAAAATCCAGGAGCCATGCGGTATAGTACAGATTTCACCCGTTTTTTTGCTGGAGCTGAATCGAATGTCGCAATAGCCCTTACCCGTCTCGGCCATTCTGTAAAGTGGGTTAGCCAGGTTGGTAATGACGAGTTTGGTACTGCCCTTCTATCCTTTATCCGTGGCGAAGGGGTGGATACATCACTTGTAAAAGTTAGTGATTCAGGACCTACCGGATTGCTCTTCAAGGAGATTAGGCATTCTAATGATATCCGCGTTCATTATTATCGTGATGGCTCTGCTGCCTCTCATATGCAGCCGGATAGTTTAAAAGAAGATCAGGTTACTGGATTAAAGGTATTTCACGTGACAGGGATTACACCTGGACTTAGCGACTCGGCATACCAACTCATTCTTCAAGTACTGGAATGGTGTAAAAAGCATGCTGTCACCGTAATTTTCGATCCTAATATACGTGCAAAATTTCTAAAGCAGCCTACTTATTTGGAAAAATTACAACGGATTCTTCATTACACTGACGTGTTTATCCCTAATACACAAGAAGCCGTACAATTACTGAATGTCCATGATATGAAGGAACAGGTAGATGCCGCTTTTTCGTACGGAATAGGTACCGTCATTATTAAAGACGGTCAAACAGGGGCTTATTATTTCACTGATGCACAAGAAGGTTTTGTACCTCATTTTGATGTGGAAATTGTCGATTCGGTCGGTGCTGGAGATGCTTTTGCAGCGGGGATTATTTCAGGAATACTCGATGACCTTTCATGGGATGAAATCGTACGACGTGCAAATGCTTTAGGAGCTTTGGCGATTACAGCTGTCGGAGATATTACAAACCTTCCAAATCGTAATGAACTCGACGAATTCATGAAAGGAAATCGTGCAGACAATGTACGAAGATGAGGTGACTGTATGAATCAAACACTAAAAAAAATTACGGACAATAAAATTATCGCAATTCTAAGACGTCTAAATGAAAAAGACATTTATAAAATCGTGGATGCACTGGTAGAAGGGGACATCCAAGTTATCGAGATTACGGCAGATACAGAAAATATATTACCTATTATTGAAAACCTCAAAAAGAAGTATGCGACACAATTAACAATAGGTGTAGGTACAGTACTCCATCCAGATCGAATCGCATCTTTTATTCAAGCGGGTGCAAGTTTTATCTTATCGCCCAATGTGAACGAAGCGGTTATTCAGCATACAAAAAAATTAGGAGCCATTTCAATACCCGGGGCATTTACACCTTCCGAGATTGTCTGCGCCTACGAATACGGAGCGGATATTGTAAAAGTATTTCCCGCTAATCGATTTGGTCCATCCTATATAAAGGATTTACAAGCTCCCCTGCCCCATATTCCACTCCTTCCAACCGGCGGGATTGATGAAACGAATATCGGACAATATTTACAGATGGATTGTGCAGGATTTGGAGTGAGCAGCGGCCTTCATACGAATTGTATGGATCCAAATTCCGATCAGTTAAAAACGATTACAGAAACAGCAAAGAAATTAGTTGAACAGGCTCAGGGAGTGAGAAGAAATGCGTGAAGCGGAATTGTTTTGTGAAATGCAAGCTGCACTCGGAGAAGGTCCTGTCTTTCATACCGAATCCAATAGTTTATATTGGACCGATATACTTAAGAAACAATTGCATTCCTTTTCTTTACATGAAAAGCGGTTAACAACGATTCAAACAGATAAGCACATTGGCGCATTTTCCTTCGTCGATGAAAAAACGTTAGTCGTTGCTGCGGATAATGGGTTCTCTTTCTTTGATCTGGAAGATGCAACATTTACATTTATTACAGATCCTGAAGAAGCGCTTCCCCAGAATCGTTTTAATGATGGAAAATGTGATGCCCGGGGACGTTTTTGGGCTGGCACAATGGAATTCAAGCCAACCTCTCCAAATGGTAGTTTGTATAGGTTAGATACTACTAGAAACGCTCTGAAGCTAGAATCTTCAATTATTATTTCAAACGGACTCGCTTGGAATAAAGATCATACGATAATGTATCATGTGGATAGTGGCCGAAATGCAATTTATGAATACAACTATGATCTAGAAACAGGAACCATTCATAACCGTAAGCTGCTCTATACATTTGAAAACGACTACGGAACGCCTGATGGTATTGCAATCGATTCCAATGATTGCCTTTATATTGCATTATGGGGTGGCGCAAAAGTCATCTATTTTAATCCTACAACTTGTGAAATCCTTGAAGAAATCGTTATTCCAGCTCCTCACGTAACATCTGTTACTTTCGGAGAAAAGGATTTTAAGACACTATACATTACAACGGCAAGAGATGGATTAAGCAGTGAGCAACTCGAGCAATATCCACTATCAGGCAGTGTCTTTAAAGTGGACGTTCCTGTTGCAGGCATTCCATTGCATCCATACCAATCATGTAAAGGAGTGATTCAAAGTGAAAATTGTAAGCTATGAACTTTTCAAAGTGCCGCCACGCTGGCTATTTTTAAAAATAACAACATCCGAAGGCATAGTAGGTTGGGGAGAGCCTGTTATTGAAGGAAAAGCAGATACTGTAAAAGCAGCAGTTATTGAAATGATGGAACAGCTTATTGGAAAAAATCCATTTCATATTGAAGACCATTGGAATATGATGTACCGCAGTGGATTTTATCGTGGCGGTCCTATACTAATGAGTGCAATTGCAGGTATCGATCAAGCCTTATGGGATATTAAAGGGAAGTATTACAATGCACCCATCTATGAATTAATGGGAGGCGCTTGCCGCGATAAGATTAAGACCTATGCATGGGTTGGCGGAGACCGCCCTTCAGACTTAATTGCCTCTACACAGGCAGTAATAAATACGGGATTCGATACCGTAAAGATGAACGCGTCAGAAGAACTGCAAATCATTGATTCGCATAAAAAAGTCGATGCGGTAATCGAACGCGTTGGTACATTGCGCGATCATTTTGGTGATTCCATCGACTTCGGAATTGACTTTCATGGCCGTGTTCATAAACCGATGGCCAAGGTGTTAATAAAAGAACTAGAACAATTCAGGCCACTGTTCATCGAAGAACCTATACTACCCGAACAGAATGATGCGTTAAAGGTATTGAGCCAGCTAAGCTCAACGCCGATTGCTATCGGTGAAAGAATGTTCTCTCGCTGGGACTTTAAAACCGCCCTGTCAGACGGGTATGTAGACATTATCCAACCAGATCTATCGCATGCAGGCGGAATTACAGAAGTGAAGAAAATCGCCTCGATGGCAGAAGCCTATGATGTCGGCCTTGCTCCACATTGTCCATTAGGTCCAATCGCCTTAGCCGCTTGTTTACAAGTTGATGCGACAAGCTATAATGCCTTTATTCAAGAGCAAAGCTTAGGAATTCACTACAATGAGCGAAACGACATGTTGGATTATGTGTCAGCAGACAAGTCTTTCACCTATGAAAATGGATTTCTACATATTCCAAAACTACCTGGCCTAGGTATTGAAATCAATGAAGCGTATGTCCAAGAAATGAGCAAAATTGGCCATCAATGGAAAAATCCAATTTGGCGCCATCCAGATGGCTCCATTGCCGAGTGGTAATTAATACACCATACATGAATCCCATGTTGAAAAGTTGGACGTGATTGCAGACTGTGAGAAAACTCCGGAAGATATTGAGTTTTCTTTCAGTCTTTTTTAACAGACTTGATTTCATTAACTTTGCACTTGTTTTATAGAACGTTTTGGCAAGAGACGACCGGATTTCGTCGCAGAAAACTCCTTTTCATTCAGGTAATTCTTGAACAGTAGCATCCTCCTACCTAACAATTCGCCGAATAATCCCCTCCATATCCTTCTTTCCAAATATCTTCGGTACCGGATAGAGTGGATTTGCTTCTTGGAGGGCACGTTTGACCATCATGGGGATATCACGCTCTACGATGCAGTCGATCGTTGAAGGGATGGCCATCTTCTCATTCAATGTTTTGATGGATTGGATGAAGGCCACTGCTTTTTGTTCGGTTGTGTCGAATGCATTTGAAACGCCTGCGGCATCGGCTAGATTTGCTAATGGTTCGTGGATTGCTTTTCCGTAATGCTCTAGGACATGCGGCATGATGACTGCGTTTGCGAGTCCGTGCGGTACGTTGTAAAATCCGCTGAGTGTATGCGCGATTGCATGAATATTGCCGACGTAGGCGCGGGTGAATGCCATACCAGCTAAGTAAGCGGCTTTTTGCATATTGTCTCTTGCCCGTAAATTATCGCCGTTTAAATAAGCTTCGTAAAGATTCTCATAAATGAGTTTCACCGCTTCAATGCTCCACTGCCTTGTCTGCTTCGTCGCACTTTTTCCGATGTATGCCTCAACTGCATGAGTGAGCGCGTCCATTCCGGTCGTTGCGGTAATATGCTTGGGCAGATTGACGGTAAGGACTGGATCGAGGACCGCCACATGCGGAATGAGTACCGGGTCCATCATTGCATATTTTTCATGCGTTTTGCTGTTGGATACGACGCAAGCCAGTGTCGCTTCACTTCCCGTGCCTGAGGTCGTTGGAACGGCGAACAGGGGAGGCATCTGTCCCCTCACTTTCAAAATCCCTTTCATATTAGGAATACTTTTTGTCGGTCTTGCTACGCGGGCTCCAACCCCTTTTGCACAATCAATCGGCGAACCCCCGCCGAACGCGATTATCCCACTGGCACCACTCTCATGATACAGCTGCAATGCCTCCTCAATCTGGTCGATTGTCGGATTCGGAACTGTCCGATCGTAAATCGCATAGCGGATTTTCTCACGTTGCAACCCTTCAAGTAACCCTTCCATAAGCCCCGTTGCAATAATACCTTGATCCGTAATGATTAAAACGGTGTCAATCCCGCGCTTGGCAATCAATCCTGGTAAGTCAGCGACACTATTTTCACCGGTTATCAGTTCCGGAACTCGCCATGGCAAAAAAGCAGCCGACACTTTCATCACTTGTTGGAAGCTGCGGCAATACAATTTGTACATACAAATCCTCCCATCTGAAGCCTAGCAGTCACATTCCATTTGTTGAATAACACTTCTTATCCGGTGTTCCAGGAAAATAAAAAAGCAACACACATTATCTATTGATCAGGTTCATTTGATTTCTGCTACACATGTTTATTCGACCAAATACAAACTACTTTACTCGATCCCTCGTCGCTGAATATACAATTAGATTTTCTATAAATATTGAAAATTCCTCTGTAGAAATGCGTCGATTTGTAGGTAACGTCCCTAGACATATACAGTTATCAGCAAAAAGGCTAGGCGCATAGTTTTCAACTTCTTTTATTACTTTCTCTTTCTTTGTCCTACTTTTTACTCCAGAATGCCAAATTTTATAAGTATCGTCGTTTTGGTCAACTGTAAATTTATCTAGATTCATCTGAAGGTTGTATGTACTATCTACTTTCTTTTGCATGGCAACATTTAAATAAGTTCCACCATTCCTATTTCCAAATACCGCATCGTTTTTCATAGTACCACTTGCCATTATCGTCACACGAAATGTAAAAGTTCCTTTGTGTTTCACTTTTACTCGAAAATTTCGATGCATGCCATTCCAACAGCCATTTGCAGCATTTTTGTATGCTACATAGCTTGTTCCAAAGTCACCTTCGATATCAATAGGTAATATCCGTTTTGTCGGAATGTATTGTTCCGTAAGGATTGCATTTTGCAGTTCCGAAAACCATCGCTTTTGGGCTTGTTCAGAGTGTTCACTAAGATAACTAGTATCTACTAGGTGATTAATATATCGTTCATAAGTCGTGAGATGGTACTCCAAGCGACGCATTGGAGTAAGTGTTGTATAGTTAATGCATTTATGTTCAAGAAACCCGATGATGTCGTTTTCGTCTAGCAAGCGAGGATTTCCATTGACCACATGATATATTCTCGTCACACGGCTATTATGAATAGCTACAAATGGAGACTTTAATGTTTCCCAATAACGCATAACTTGATTTAGAGTTAAATCATTGATTATTTCAGTGGCAGCTTTTAGTTCAATTGTTAAGAATGGTACGTGATTTTCATCATAAATAACTAAATCTGCCCGTCCGTCCATCGTATTGACTTCTACCAGAATAAATCTCTTTAGTCCTTCATTGAATTCAATTAGTTTCTGTAATAGCCTCTGTCTAACACGTTCTTCAGGATAGTTCAATACTGAATACTGTCTAATTGGACACCATACTTTTTTCGTAGAACGTACAAAATACGTCATACAGCTCCCTCCAGCAACCAAAACTTCATTGGAAATCTCTCTATATTTCCTAAGGAGATATGCTCGATATAACCTTCTTCCACCATATATTCTTTCACATCAATTGTAGAGCCTATATCATATTCAAGATCTTCCAAAAAGAGGACATGATCACTTTCATCATATCCAACATTGCATAATATTGTTGTTTCTTCATAAAGATCAGCAAATAATTGTCCGCTACGTGCCCAACGTATTGCATCTGAATAGGTTATTCGATCTATTCCTAAGTAATTCTGCCCATCAATAATGCGTTTACTTTCAAGAGGTATTGGCATTAATTCCATGCCTTTAATTTTCTCAATATGGTATATTATTTTATCATCTGCATTTCGTGCCGCACGTTTACGTGCAGCGTATTCTATCTTTCGAACGCTATACATTGCTTCAGCTGGAAGTTGCTCAATCGAGACATCATTCTCTCGAAGGATTTTGTTGAGCGTAACTTCAGAAGAGTAAAGATCTAAGTCTATTAATGAAGTACCCGTATTTTGATAACCTCTGATTTCAAATTTATAATAGCCAAAAGAACCTTCTATGTATTGGATATTTGTCCCCAATTCTTTTACATACGGATTCTTGTCTACATCATCTGTGTTCGGAATAAACTCTTTTGCAGCACCAGTTTGATAGTTTAAGGTTAGTGGTAATACTACTTTGTTAACTTTAGCGATGCCTATGATTAACTCCATTTTTATATCTTGGCTGACCACACAAAAACAATCGCTATTGCTTGGTCTCGCCCAGTCACTCCAGATCATTTTGTACGGATGACTATGATAAGAAGCAACTGCATTAGAAGTTGCAACAATTTTTCTAGCATTCCTTATAAGTGAACTGATTTCTGGATTCTCCGTAACACTTGTTTGAATGCGTCTTGTTACATTTCCAACTGGAAAAGTATACTCAGCAATACTGTTATTGTCTTCTTCAGTTCCTAGCAAAAGTCCGTAAGCCTCTTTAGCGTGCTCGTAATTAGGAAAATATTGAATTGCATCTAATAAAATGGTAGATAAAGCTTGATTTGTGAGCTCAATATACATTCTGCTAGCCCCAATCTAAAGTGTTTTCGTGACCTTATCTACGAGAGGTTTGTAACAAAACCAATGAAAATTAGGTCAAATCAAAAGTATACAACCTTGGTAGGCGCCTGCTCAAACGCGCCTATTTTTCCTTGTAATCCATTGTCGAACAGAACATGCAACTGACGATTGAACAGGCGAGCTGCTATAAGCAAATCCACTATTTCTGTACCTAGGTCTTTGGCAGTCTATGAAGCCACTTTCAATTTTCCATAAAAAAAGTACTTCTATATGGCCAGTTTTTTCTTAAGCAAATTAAATAATGATTCATGATTGCCCTCTAAAATAATGTAGTCATGTTGATATTCTTCATACTCTGAAAGAATATCAGCCATAACAGGTCTATCCTTATCCTTGATATTCTTAAAAATTATTGTTACAGACTTAAAACTACCATTGTCACCATTTTTAATGTTATCAAGGCGAAAAAGGTCTTGTACAAGCACAATTGGCTTTTGAAATCTATTAATTACCTTTGTATTTTTTTCATGGTCTTTTAATATCGCTGAATCACATGCTCTTTTTACAGATATTCCATATTTAATCTTTCTATCAGGAGATAAAAAAGCATAGTCAATCTGATTCTTTCTTTGATTGATTCCAACCTTTGAGACTCCATTCTCAAGCTCAAGTGGAATGTGTAATTCTTCTTTGAATGCTTTTAAAAACATCGACACTAATACTTCAGTAAATCCCGTTAAATCTTTTGTATCCCCTTTATATACCTCACATTTCTTATAAAAACGTTCTTTTAACGAATATAAGTCATTTCCAGTAATCGTACGGATATTATTTTTTATGTGATCGTAGATATCATCCAACAGTTTCTCAATGAAAATAGTATTCAATTTTATCTCCTCCATTGTAATGAGCTAGCACCGCCAATTTAAGTACCATTCTTATGTGCCATAGTTTGAATGGTAGACATTTCTAAGAAAAATTAGCAATTCATCCTAAAGAGAAAAACGCCATCTCTCCTTCCAGTATTTTTCCTCCAGCCTATTACCTATTTCGACATGTAAACATATTTTCCTTCTTAACTAAATAAAAATGTATAAGCTTCCATGGCTATACAAAATCTTTAATAGACAATGATATTATTTAAATTTAAAGATACACTTAATTATCTAAAAATAGCAACTCACCGCGTTTTCTAATGGAGTAACCTATCCCACTCATTAGGTAGTTAATAAGTACTTTTTATATATACAAAAATTAAGAATAAATCCTCAAACATCGCTTATTAAAATGTAATCGTAGTGAGTTGACAGAAATACACCATTAACAGGAACCTGTCTATTTTCAATTGTTTTACGAGATTGATAGCAATAAACGATACAATGGAGTTTTATTATAGAGGGTAAATTCCCATTCTCCTTTCTAGTCACTTTCATCTCCATTGTTAAAAAACGAACCAACTTGTGCAATAAACATCAAATGTGTCTAAAAAGAATGGGGGCTTTTAGATGACAGAACAAAAGCGTAATAAAACCTTAAACACAAGTGTAATCAGCTTCACACTACTCATTGGACTCTTTTTATTTAAATTCATGATTTGGGATGAATTTATCATAAATAATTCAGCAAGTGCCGCATTAGATGTTGTAGAAGGGCAGCCGGCTGTGGTACATGTTATAAATGATAAACAGGAGATTGCCATAAAACCTTATGCTGAAGGGCTTACCAAAGGTTTTTGGGGTTGGTCGGTCACAGATGAGCTGTCCATAACGGATAAGAATAAACCCTTCAAAATAATGGAAGAGACTTTACAATTTGCAAAGAAAAAGAGTCTACATCTAGTTTTGGTCATGGATCCAGACAAGTATTTTGATACAGTCGTATCCCATTCTTCTAACAACGAACCGATTCATTTGAATAGACTCGTATCCGAAAATGGATTTCTTTACTACGATTATAGTGTCGATCCTTATGGAGAATTGATATTCGAAGGTACTACCTCTGACGGGAAAGTGAAGAGGATAAAGTAAGAACAAAAATAGCCTTTTGCGTTCTGACAATGCCAGGAACAATAATTCCTCACCCAATCAATGCACTATTCCATCCTCTTCAAATTCATACCATACCTCATTGTTAAGCCGGTCTGTTGGTCATACGTACGTGTATTTAACGACGGAGAAATAGTACACGTTGCCTTCCATACACTGGATTTCTACCAATCTAATCCACCAAAACAGACTCGCACCAAATCGTTTCCCTTCCAATAATGTGCGAGCGTTTATCCCCCACCATACAAATTAGCGAACAAACGGCCAACAAAGCGATAAGCACAAGCTGCATGACTAATTAATTTGCAATGGTTTGTATGTATAATTGTAATTTTAATTTATTCACTGTATTCGACAGTGCAGAGCCAACTCATTTAACTGTATCAAAGTTCTTCCAATTGCATATAGCGAAAATAAGTAATTATAGGACATTCGCAACATATTTAGCCTTCCAATCGAATATGGTTAATTAACAAAATCGGAGGAGGATTAAATGACTAGAGAAGTGAATTCCAACTTGAATTTCGCACATGAAGACAGTGAGTTTATGCTATCTCCTGTGCCACATTCTGAGCGACGGCCTACTTGGAAACAGGTTATGGTTTGGGTGGGTTTTGGGTATGTAGTGACTGGATTATTTGTTGGTGGAGTTCTTGCAGGATTCGGAGGACAGCCAGGAGTCTCTCCTGGTAAAGCCATATGGGCAATTGGGATCGGAATGGGCGTGTTACTTGTACTGACGACATTGCTAGGAATCATGGCACAGAAGACAGGATTGAATTTGGCTTTAATCAGTAGATATTCTTATGGCTCAATCGGGAGTAATTTACCCTTGTTTGTCATGGCTTTATTAACTTTAGGCTGGTTTGCTAGCATTACTGGTATGGTTGGACAAATCTGGAGTTCATTAATTGGTAATCCAACAGGAATAACGGTATTCAATCCTGCATCATTAGGCTACACAGATATCCCTTCAATTACACTTGAAAATTTTTTAGCATGCGCAGTTTTTGGATTAATTTTCACCTATACTGCCTATAAAGGAATGAAAGCTATTGAAGCGGTTGCTATCCCAGTTGCTCCAGTCATCCTAATCATCGCAATCATCGTCGGAATCGGAATGTTAAACGAAGGTGGCGGAATAGGAAGTTTTATGACGAAGGCCAATCAAATTGAAGGGCTAGGTATAGGAACTGCAATTACAATTGTTATGGGAAGTTGGATTGCAGGAGTTGTAATGGGTGTTGACCTATTTAGATTTAACAAATCCGTAAAAGCAGTGTTCGCAGGTGCAATCGCTTGTTTCGTCCTCACAAATCCATTACTTAACTTTGTAGGCTATATCGGTGCTGTTTCAGTTGGCCAATTCAACTATGTTGAATGGATGATTGATAAAGGTATCTTTTTTGCCCTAATTGGAGTTGTGGCATGGACAACATCTTTATGGACGACCAATAACGCCGAGTTATATTGCAACTCGCTCTATGTAGGGCCAGTTATTTCATCCTACAAGAAAAAAGTAAATCGCCAGAAAATCGTATTAGTCACAGGAATAGTTGGTACAATCATCGGTTCTTTAGCTTTCTACCAAATCTTTTTTGCGGATTTCATTACTATCTTAGGTGCCGCATTCCTTCCATTGGCTGGTCCTCTAATTGCAGACTATTTTATCGTCAAAAAAGGTTCCTATAAAGTTGAGGAAATTAATACGCAAGCAAAATATAAAATGGCAGGTATTCTCTCTTTTTTAATCGGGGCAACCTTAGGACTGGTATTCGAGTATGGTATTGTATTGCCATTTGGATTACCATCAGGACTAGTCGCATTACTTATCACAATTATACTATATCCAATTATTTATCGTTTCACAGCCGACTCAAAAACGCATACGTTAGAAATAGATTGAATGGAGGATATTCAAATGACAAAAATCGGAACAAATATGACCTATCACCAATTTCAACAATTGAAAATTGACAAAGTGGTTTTCGGTGTCGGGGCATTTGAAACGCATGGGAGTCATATGCCATTTGGAACTGATGCTCTCATCTCTAACATTCTCTCAGAGAAACTAGCGCAGCGTGTAGAAGGCATGATGGTTCTACCACCAATCAATTATGGACTAAGCGAGCATTATAACGATCTTCCCTTCACAATAAGTCTTAAACCGGAAACAATCATAAATGTCATAAAAGAAGTTTTACAAGAAATCATAAGAAATGGAATCACTAAAATCTTAATCATAAATGGACATGATGGAAATATTGCTCCAATTGAATTAGCTGCACGGGCTGTCAAAGTCGAACATCCGCATGTAACTATTGCATCCTTTAATGACTGGTGGGTGGCTGCAGGTAAAATGGTTCCCGAAAATTTCTTCGAAAAATGGAATGGACTTGGCCATGCTGGAGAATGTGAAACATCGATGGGCTTAGCTCTTTTTGAGGATTACATTCAAATGGAATATGCCAAAGGGAATATTCCAGACCTACCAGAACACGTTGAAATTAAATGGAGATTTGAAGAATTGACTCCGACCGGCGCGTCAGGAGATCCAAGTGTTGCGACATTGGAAAAAGGTAAGAAGCTGGAGGAAGTTGTCTTGCAGGTTTTAGAAGATTTTGTGAGAAAAATGGATGAAAGCAATTGGGCTTATGCATTAAAGGTTTAATTGCAATTCTTAAAACAGTTTACGATGTGTTCAATTATTAAGAGGAAGCCGATTAATTGTCTCCAAACCGACTTCCTCTCGTTTTGTTAATGTTTGAGTGGATTGTATTAGATACTTTCATTCAAGATTTCCTGCAACTAGTTGTATTTTTCACTTGAAAACTATTTATCTGAATTCATTGGAACACTAGCCCCTTTTTCATTCACCTAACCCGCACACCTTCCACATAAACCGCCTGAACATCGCGGAGCCAGTGGATATCCTCAGCTGGATTATTTTCCAAAACAATAAAATCAGCTTTAAACCCTTCCCTAATCTGCCCTACATTCATTTTCAAAATCTTTCCTGCATGAACCGTGGCTGTCTTCAGTGATTCTTTTATCTCGCCCGTCAGGTCTGCCATGAGTGTGATTTCCTCGATTACTGAAGGATGCGGTGTATCACAGGAACCTGCATCAGAGCCTGCGCCGATGAGCACTCCACTTTTAAAATAACGCTTGAATGCTGATTGATGAATTTCTGTAATTCTCTTTGCTTTCTCATGTGCATAGGCAGGAATTCCATCTGCTTGAGCAATGACTTGATATACATATAATGTAGGAATCCAGGCGACTTCCCGATCAATCATCAGGTCAATGAGAGGGTCATCTAGGTAATGTCCGTGTTCAATTGTATTCACGCCTGCCTTTATCGAATTCTCGATTCCTTCCCTGCCAATCGCATGGGAAGCGACTTGTAGTCCAAATCGATGAGCTTCTGAACAAATAACAGTCAATTCTTCTAAGTTCAGTTCTGCGTTTTCTGCTAGCTCTCCCTTCGATCGACCGTAGACCCCGCCTGTCGCACTCACTTTGATGACTTGAGCATTTTTATAGATTTGCTCTCTCGTCGCCTTTAAGGCTTCAATTGGGCCATCTGCGAACCTTGCCCAAAACGGGTCATGGCCTCCTGTCATTGTAATTGTCTTGCCTGAAGCAATAATTCTGGGTCCTGATATGACCGAAGATTCGACGGCGTCCGCCAACTCCAATGCAATGTCATCAACGGAACCTAGGTCTCTTACAGTCGTAACACCGTTGTAGACTTGTTGATGGCAGTTAGCGACAGATCGGATGATCGTTTGTTCAATACTCTCCTTTTCCAAGTCACCAACCGGATCTTTGCCACCTGACCATATTAAATGAACATGTAGATCAATCAAACCCGGAAACAGGTAACCACCCTCAAACTGAATAACTGGCACCCCTTCCGGTAGCTCATTCTCGGGAAGAATTGCATGGATTTCTCCATTCTTTACCCATATTGCACAGCCGTGGACTTCATCGAAATCCTCACCCACTAACAGCGTCAATCCAGAAATAATCTCTTCTCTTTGTGACAAATGAGCTTCTCCCTTCTTTACGAAAACGTCTCAACTTTCGGATTTGACTGCTTCACAGTTCCAAACACAAATTCACCATTTTTCATGACCTGCTTCTTTTCCTTCAGAACAGCTAAGTTTGCTAATGGGTTTTTATCAACTACAATCAGATCGGCTTTCTTCCCAGAGGCTATTACTCCCCGGTCTTCTAATCCGATACATTCAGCTGCAATTCGAGTAGAAGCGTGGATAACATCAATCGCCTTCATTCCAGCGTCTTCCATAATGAGCAATTCATCGAAATAATACTTTGGAGGGGTTACGGGTGATCCACAATCCGTACCGGTAGCAATCTTTACCCCTAGCTGAATTGCATTCTCCAGCATCCACTGATGAGGGCCTACGACTTCTTTTGCCTTTTCCAATGCCCAACCTGGTATTTTTTCATCGACAGCCAACCGTTTCATAACAATCATTGTTGGAACTAAATACGTTCCCTGTTCTCTCATTTGAATTAACGACGCTTCGTCAGCAAAAATTCCATGTTCAATTGTATCAATGCCGACTTCAAGGCAATTCCTTATCCCATCCAGCCCTTCAGCATGGGCAGCGACTTTTTTATTCTTCTTTCGCGCCTCTTCAACAGCTGCCCTTAATTCATCCACTGTAAGCTGCGCAGAACCGGGCTCCTCTCCGAATGTGTAAATACCTCCAGTCGCCATCACTTTAATAAGGTCTGCGCCTTCTTTCATCAGTTCCCTAGTCGCTTTTCGCACCTCGTCCGCTCCATCAGCCTCTCGACCAAGATAGTGGACATGCCCACCTGTCATACAAATTGCACGGCCTGAGGCAACAATTGTCGGGCCAGGCAGAACTCCTTTATTAATGTAATTCCGCAAATGAATGACACTTTTGCCTGGAGAAGCAACATCTCTGACAGTCGTAATGCCGAGCTCCAACGTATCCTTTGCATTCCGATAGGCGAGCAAAGTCACTTCAGCCTCGTCAAGATGATGAATCTCACTTTGCGGGTCATCACTTCCATCCCAAACTAAATGGACATGACAATCAATTAGCCCGGGTAGAACAAATTTCCCGTCGAGATTAATTACTTCATCATTTGGACCTACATTTGGAATCCCAGTGCCTACGTCAACAATATTCTGATCCTCAATTATGATATATGAATTCGACTGCACATCGTCTTTAATTCCATCCAGCAATGAACAATTTACAAGTACTTTCCTCATAATCCCATCTCCTACTCCACTAAACTTCCTGGAATGATTGTTGTCTTCTCCTCAATTGTTTCTTCTACATCTTCTTTTGCATCACGGATAAACAAGTCTATATCTTCGCTTGCTGCATGTTTTGTTACTAAAGACACCGCAATTAGCAAGACTAACGAAGTCGTTCCTCCGATATAGATTGTCGGAATCGTGGAAGTAATAAAGAACTCCCATACGATTGTTGAAATCGTGCCCCCGATTATTGCAGAAACAGCACCTGCATTTGTTGCTCCTTTCCAAAAGAAAGACGTAACAATTGGGAAAAATACGCCTGCTCCGTAAATCGTATAAGCAACCATCGCATATTGAAGGACCGTTTCAAACCACAATGCGCCAGATAATGCCAATACACCAAGAATGACAACCCATATACGGGTTTGCAGAAGAATTGATCGGTCTGATGCTTCAGGTTTCATAAAACGGACGTATATGTCTTTAACAATATTCGTCGCAGGAGACAGCAAATACGAATCGGATGTTGACATGATAATGGATAGAACTGCAATGAGCAGCACCGTTCCTAGAACCGGATTTAGTAAGTCGGTTGCTACGGTGTAGACAGCTAAATCTCCTTTGATATTAGGGAATAATGATCTGGACGATAAGGAAATAAAGAACACCATTACCATAACGAAGGAAGCACTGATCAAAGCAATAATGGCACCTTTTTTAGCCGTCTTTGCACTTTCTGCTGAAAACATCCTTTGATACAAGTTCTGATCAACCGTCGCCAGCATAAAAAACGGAAGTAACACCGCTAATGCCCCTATTATTCCTAGTCCACCGGTTGGCTCAAAATGAGTGACAGGCAATGTTTCATTCCATCCCGCAAATCCACCAGCCGCCTTGAAAGCGATCGGCGTCGCGATAATTAATCCAACGATAAGCAACACATATTGAGCAACATCCGTATAAGCAACTGAAATCATTCCACCAGCCACCGTGTAAGCAATGACAACAAATGCTCCAATGATTAAACCTGTTCGAGCATCAATATTCATAATTACTTCTAGGACATACCCCACCGCCTTCATCTGATAGCCAACAATTGCTGTAAATGCTAAGATGATCGGAATCGCACCTAAAATCCTTGCTAGCGGACTGAATCGAAGCTCAAGCAAATCAGGCACTGTATACTTGGCAATGGCTCTCAATTTCTTAGCCATAATCACAATTATGAGAGCACCTGACAAACCACCAACCGCCCACCAAAGGGCACCAAACCCATTGTTGTAGCCAATAGAAGCGTAACCTACAACCGTTCCTGCGCCAAGCCAACCAGCAGTAAGCGTTCCCACAAGCACCGGCAGTGATAGACCTCGCCCTGCAACCAAATAGTCATCAGAGCTTTTTACTTTACGTGAAGCAAAATAGCCAATGACAACCATCAAAAATAAATAAGCAATTAGGCCAAACAAATACATGTTATCATCTCCCTCTCATAGTTTACAATTATTTTAGATTATTCTCACTGTTAAATCATTGTTTAAGAGCAACAAAAAAACAGAGAAATATTGTCTACTATGAACAACATCCTCCGTTCATTATTCCTAAATCATTTCATAAACCTTGACGGCCATTAAGAAATACAAAAAGGTATCTGTGTCATCGAAACTAATACCGCCATACAGTTCCTCAATTTTTTTAATTCGGTATTTCACTGTGTTTCGATGAATGAACAATTTCTCTGCACTTTCTTTTAGATTTAAAAACGAGCTCAAATACACCTTTAACGTCTTTAGCAGCTCGCTGTTTTCCTGTTGGTCATACTCTATTAATGGCTGCAGAAGGCTCTCTGCTCGTTCTTTCCCAATCTCGTCGTCTGCTAGTCTTCTCAATAATCCATCAATTCCTACGTCCTCCCATGATATGACCTGAAAACCTCTCTTCATCCCGTGTCGCACACTTATGAGCGCCTGGTTATATTTCTTTGCAATATCTTCAGATGTGTCATTTATCGACCATTCACTTTGCCCCCATAGTAGTTGCACATGCTTACGAATTATTTTATTTATCAAGGTTGATGGAATGGGCTCAAATGCTAAATAGATGATTTTTTGTTCATACAGCCAGACGAGCGGATGTGGATCAATACTGTTAAGTAATCGGTGTACATCTTCAAATACAGCACCTAATTTTTCTCGTTGTTCAGTAGCAAGAATATGAATTTGGCTTTCCTTTTGTAAAGCAGGCAACAATTCTACTTTGTTATCAGTTTGCTTACTATTGTTTAAAATCGTTTCAAGCATAATAATCTTCTCGTTCTTTAAATACTTATCCATCGTTTTATTCTTCACTGCCACTAATAGAAGTGCTGTTTTCCCATGCTTAATAATCGAATGCTCAAGCAGATTAAATCGCTCTTTCATCCCTATCAACAAATACCCATATGATTCTTGTCCATTTATAATCGGATAAGCAATAAATTCATGAGTCATTTCTGCATAGTCTACCTGAAATGGAATACTTGCCAAGCTGTCAGTTTCCAACTCAGCATATTGGAATTCACTTACTGCAGCCTGGACAATCAACTCTGGATCCATTTCTCGCTTGCCCCAGACTCCTTCGATTCCAAACAATTGATTGACATAGACAATGGGTGCCTTCATGTACTTACCCATCGTATTGATTAGCAGCGCTATACTTTTTTCATATGGAATTTCTAGTGCTACTACATTCATTAAGGAAAGATTAATATCCTCGATCTTTCTGCTAATTTCATTGGATTCTTCTAAGAGTAATCCATGATACGCTTGATATACCTCACTATAAGGAACTGGTCCAGGAATAATGAGAAGAGGAAATTCGTGTCGTTCGCAAAACTTTATCACCTCTTCTGGTACTTGCCCAATCAGAATTTCACTAATTCCGATACCACGGACGCCACGCGCTATGAACCATGAGAGATGTTCAAAAATATTATCGATACTCTCAAAGGATGCCAGCGTCGTTAATATTAATCCCCCTGATCGAATCCGTTCACTCTTCAAGGGAAACTCTTGGACATTTATGTATGTAAAAGTTGAATCGACTTTTGTTACTCCAGCTGCTAACCTAATACCTTGGGGAGCTAGTTTACCTAGCAGTGCTTTGAATGTAATCATTCTCTTCTTCACCTCATTACAATAATTCGGTAAAAGTTAAGAAAACCCTTCAATGACTGATACTACCTTTGTTTGTAGAAAAACAGATATCCAAGCGTCCACCTATTATCAGACGGGCACTATCTGATTTCATCAATTGCAGAGTATTCAACTTTTCGCATGCAACATCTTAGAACAGATAAATGTATTTTTCATCATTTCTCAATTGCCGTTCCTCGCACGCACCCACACAGCAGGCACAACGAATTAGAACTGCATGTCGTGTAGGTAACTACTAAGCATCCTATATCGGAATTTTGCCTATAATCGTTTTTATCAATATACTATTTAATATTGGAAGTAATTCCCGAATGTCGGGCTTGTCGACTCTATCTTCATCTAGAATCACCTACATTTGCTATTTTACCTATTGTACATGGAGGTTTAATTATGAAAAAACGCAAGTTCAAAAAGTGGCAGTGGATTGTCGCGACCTTAGGGCTAATCTTTATCGGTATTCTTATTTTTGGAATATCCGTGTATATGAAATTCACAGACACAGTAAAGGAAATACATAAACCACTTGATCGAACTGTATCGGAAAAACGAGAGGAACCGGTATCTGTTCAAAAGCAAGAACCTTTTTCCGTTCTACTACTAGGAGTCGACGAGCGCGAAGGGGACAAAGGCCGTTCAGATACCATCATTGTGTTGACGGTGAATCCAACGACCCAATCTACAAAGATGCTCAGTATACCCCGTGATACGTATACAGAAATTGTCGGCAAAGGCTTTTCAGATAAAATTAACCACGCGTACGCTTTCGGCGGAATTGATATGTCCTTACGTACTGTCGAACAACTACTCGATATTCCTATTGATTATACGGTTCAAGTTAATATGGACAGTTTCAAAGAGATTGTAGATGCCGTTGGTGGAATTACAATAGAAAACCCGCTGGAATTTAAATCGAGCGGCTCAACGTTTAAGAAAGGTCAAATTTCATTGAGTGGCGAAGAGGCATTGACGTATATTCGCATGCGCTATGAAGACCCCCGTGGAGATTTTGGACGCCAAGACCGGCAAAAACTCGTCGTCCAAGCGATTTTACGAGAAGGTGCATCCCTCAACAGTCTGTTAAATTATCGGTCAATCTTCAACGCTGTCGGCAAAAATGTACGAACGAATATGGATTTTGACGAAATAATGGATGTGCAGAAGAATTACAATAGCGCTGTCGGAACGATTAATCAACTGTTTTTCGAACAAGGTACAGGTAAGACAATGAATGGCATCTGGTACTATATCGCAGACGAAGAGGAGCTGGAAGCAATTCAAAATGAGTTAAGAACCCATTTGGCGTTGTGAAGTTTTTCCCCGTTTGATGTTTCCTAGAAGAAAATGTCCTTTAGCACAATACGCTGCATTTGCAGGTCGTATTAGGTGGTTCTGTGATTGGGAACATCCTAAAAATCTTGTTTCCATAATTATCTTAAAAGCTCCACCCTTCCTATATTAGAAAAAGAAGGAGCATTTTATAGAACGTAAACCGGTATACTCCCTGCGGGTCGACTTACCCCATTGATACTGTGAACCCACGCACTGTTCACCATCCATTAGTACGTGGGTCGTCGCAGCATTCCTTATGAAATCGGCTCATCTTCTTTCAAAATAAGCATAATCTATAGGTACTCCCACGTAAATTCACTCGCAACTACAATATCTTTAAAAAAACCCTTAATTTGTAAAAAGCATTAAGCGCGATTGGAAATACTCCCTCAAATATTCACCCGCGTAAAAAGAACTCCTCATAAAAAGGCAGTACGCGGCATAAATCCAGAAAACGGGGCATATTCGGATCAAACTCCGCATACTTGTCTCAATCGCCGCATAATCCAGGCGTTCGCCGCATACTCACTCAACGACAATATCCCTCTAAACAAACCCATTAATTTGTCAAAAGCATTAAGCGCGAATGGAATTACACCCTCAAAAATCCACCCGCGCCAAAAGAACTCCTCATAAAAAAGCAGTACGCGGCATAAATCCAGAAAACGGGGCATATTCTGCTCAAACGCCGCATAATTGTCTCAATCTCCGCATATTCCCGGCAAACGCCGCATAAACCTGTCGTTCGCCGCATAACCGCCAACTAAATCTCCCCGCAAGCCTTCCTCCCCGTCCGTACAAACTCCAAAAATGCATCCTTCCCCATCCCTTCAAGCCCTAATGACGCCAACGTTCTCGCCTCCGCCATCAAGTCTTTTCCAAGCAACAACTGACCCATTGCGACGACACTCTCCATATGCGTCGTTGGCAAGCCGAGCATTTTTCCAAGTTCAATAAATGGCACGAGCCCCATTGGAATATCTTCCGTCAAATAACGGGTGTCTAACGTCTTTTGCCCTTTAATGTCCTGGTACACTGGGTTTTTACTTACTGCATTTGCAAGTGTGTCTTCAAAAACGTTGTATTCCACTTCCATTTGTTCACGGCACGACAACAAATTGAGTCCGAACATCCGACCGATCGCCATGCGCTCTTCATCCATCTGTTCGACATATCGCCCAATGCTTGGCGTGAACCCATCGACGTAAAAGCGCCATTCATCCGCAGATTCGATTTTACCAGCATTGAAGATCGTCGTTGCCGGATGCAAAATAGGATTCGTGTTATCAAAACTTGTAACGAGAACACTTTCACATGGTTCAAATTGTGGGAAAGCCGTTTGTAACACTCCAACGACTCGTTCCGTTTCCGTCGCAGGCAGAATCGCAGTCAAAATCCGGTTCTTTAATCCAAACACTTGGGTCCTACCCGGTTCAATGATGCGACAGCCATACAATAACGTGTTCGTTTCCCCAAGCACGACATTCGCCGTACAGCCTTCATCTTCTAACGTCTTCAAAAACGCAAGCGAGCCGAATGTCGCCGCCGGATTCAAGATGACGATTTGTCCGTCCTTTAAATATGGCGCACATGCTTTTGCGACATTCACATGTGCAGTCGCAGGCACTGTGACAAAAATCACGTCAGCACCTGTCACCGCTTTTCCCATATCCGTTGTCGCACAAGTCACTTTCCCAAAACCGTTCAACGCATCCTCCAGATGAATGCCGCCTTGCGCATTAATGCGATCTACCGTCTGTTCAAATATATCGTACAGCGTCACGTCAAATCCCATCATGCCCAGATGCCCTGCTGTTGTTTGACCGCCGTTTCCTCCACCAATAATCGTCCACTTTAACGTATTTTCCATAGCTGCTCACTCCTAGTTCATCTATCCAATTAATTGTTTATAATATTATAATGTTTCATTCCATCAATAAACGCTTGCCTCTCAATAAGGACCCCAGTCAATCATGACCCCTACCGCTAAAATAATCATTGTCCAAATTGTCCATTTAAGCACAAGTGGACCAGCAAAGCGAAGCCACTTGCCAAACGGAACAGCTGCAATGCCAAGAGCCGCCATCAGTACCGGATGCGTCGGCGTAATCATATTCCAATAGCCGTCCCCCGATTGGAAAGCTTGCACAGCAATTTGCCGGTTAATGCCGATAACGTCACTAATTGAAGACATAATCGGCATGACGACGGCCGCCTGACCTGTCGAAGAAGGGATGATGAAATTAATTAACCCTTGAGAAAGATACATTCCCCACGCTGCAAATACACTATGAAGACTACCGAGCGGAACCGACACAGCATAGACAAGCGTATCAATAATATGCCCCTCTTCCATAACAACAAGAATCGCTCGGGACAAACCTATGATCAGCGCAGCAGCCGTCATATCCGCAGCACCTTTCATGAATTCATCCGTGAACTGATTGAAACTGCCTTTAAATGCGATCATTCCGACAATTATTCCCATGAGTAACATGAGCGCAGAAATTTCTCCAAGATACCAGCCGTACTTCAACACACCAAACACAAGCGCAACAAGCGACAAACCGAGCACTGCCATGATCCACTTATGTTGCGACGTCATCTCGGTATTTACCAAAACAATTGCATCCGTTTCGATAGCTGCCTCGCCAAAGAGCAACCCACTCTTCGGATCAGCCTTCACTTTTTTTGCATAGCGCAATGTGTGGTGAATCGCGATTACGAGTCCGCCAATCATCAGGACTGTCCGTAGGCCTATCCCTGAAAATAGCGGCAGTTCCGCAATCCCTTGCGCAATCCCAACGTTAAACGGATTGAGTGGCCCAGCGGAATAACCCGCATACACACCGACGACGACAATCGACACCGCAATAATCCGGTCATACCCCATCGCAATTGTTGCTGCTAACACAATCGCCACAAATGGCAACGTTTCTTCCGCCATACCGAATGTCGCCCCACCTATTGCAAACGCTGTCATTGCAATGATGATGAATAGCGATTCCCTACCCTTCAGACGGGCGATTAATTTGGCCAACGCCGCGTTAATGGCACCACTCTTCACAACAACGCCAAATACGCCTCCAACAATAAAAACAAACGCAATAATCTCAGCCGCACCAACAATCCCACCGAAAACCGAAGACAAAATGCCCCCGATTCCTACAGGCGTTTGCTCCGTGTAACTAAAACTATCCGCCACAATCAACTCTCGCCCAGTCTTTTCATCCATCACCCGGTCATACTGCCCAGCCGGCACAATGTACGTCAACAAACCAACAAGCACAATCATGAACATCAGCAACGCTGTTGTCGTCGGTGGCTTCAATTTCCATTTCTTTTTCTCCATATTCCCATCCTCCTCTATTTCCACTTTCACCTACATTGCAAATCGACCCCAAACCACTCCTTTGTCTAATTAAGTATAATGTTATAACTTTATAGTGTGTGGAAAAGCATGCAACTGCATGGCTTCCACGACTTACACAAGTTCAATTTCCATATAATATTTCTCTTTGTCCTGTTTCATGACAAACTTCGAATACTCAACAGCTTCCCCAGTGTCGGCATATGTGATCCGCTCCCAAACGAAAAGCGGTGTATTCGGGCGGACACCAAGCAACTTCACTTCTTTTTCATTTGCCACGGCACCCGAAAAATAGTTCTTGGACCTTTTCAACGTAATCCCACAATCCATCTTCAACACATCATAGATAAATGCATCCTTATTAATGGAAAATTCATCACCTGGCCAGAGATTTTGCGGAATAAACGTATACTCAATCGATACCTTCTTCTCGTCTTCATAACCGAGCCGTTCCAAGTAGACAAATTCAGCATCCGCTTCTCTCCCAAGCTTTTTAGCAATGTTCGGATTCGTCACTCGGACACGACTCGCCAGCAAATCATGCATACTACTCACTTGCTCATCCATCTTAATAAACTCGGATTTGTGGATATTCTTTTCAATATGCCTGCCCGTCACAAACGTTCCCTTGCCCCGTTGCCTCACAAGCATTCCCTTATCCACAAGGTTCATAATGGCCCGTTTCACCGTAATATTACTCACTTCAAGCTTCAAAGCAAGCTCCGTCTCCGTTGGAATCTGATAGCCCTCCTCCCAAACACCAGAGGAAATCCGATTTTCAAGCACCGCCTCCACCTGAGCATACAGCGGAACCGTCGCCATCTTATCAATCTTCAACAGCTTCACCTTCCATTCAGGTTATAATATTATAACTATTTGAATTATACGAGGTGTTTTTTGAGTTGTAAAGTGTTTTTTGAAAACGGTTGCAAGGGATCTCGCTCCGTCAAGGTGCTTTCAAGTTCCTTCAACTAAACGATATCTACTGAAAGAAAGGGACAATCTGATAAAACGTTTAAGTACTAATCGTATTGGCAATGAATAGAATAGATTAACGAAAACACCGAATTGCAAATTAACTAAATTGACTTTTCGATAAATTGTGATTAGGATGGAGGTAAGGA
This sequence comes from Sporosarcina saromensis, assembly GCF_033253735.1. Lineage (NCBI taxonomy): Bacteria > Bacillati > Bacillota > Bacilli > Caryophanales > Caryophanaceae > Sporosarcina > Sporosarcina saromensis. The sequence goes on from NZ_JAUBDI010000005.1 coordinate 156,790, forward strand.
GGATGATATGTATGAGCACAGCTTTATATGAAGAGACTAAAAATGCTATCTCAGAAGCCTACTGTAACCAAGATAAAACAAAAATTGAAAAAGAAACAAGTTTAATATTTAATCAATTATTTGTCACAATGCTTAGTAGCTTTACCGATCGTCTCATAGGCATCCATTTAAAACCGTTAGATTACAAAAATGACTACTTTTTAACAGCCAAGAACCGTGAAAATCTCTCTGATTGGTTAAATCGATTTCATTCAATGGAGCTTCCTCTTACAAATTTGGAATTCGGAAAACTGAAAGTCGACTTTGAGGATTGGTATTACCAATTAGGTGGAGTAGAAATGGAATTCCTATATCGTGAAGATTATCTACTAAAACCCAAGCAAGCATCAAAACAATTAGGTATTTCGACTGTTACGTTAAATAAATATATAAAACACGGGTTAGAATGTGTAGATACAACAAGTCATCATAAAATCCCAAAACATGCAGTAGACATTTGGAAAGATCCTGTCTATTCAATAAAAACGCAAATGGTATTCCAAGCAAAGATACACCAAAAACAAACAACTCAAGAACGAATCCAAGAAATTAATCAAGAATTGCTCGAGTTTCAAATTAAATTTAAGGCAGTGAATTGTCTTGAAGTTTTCAAAAACATCAACATACATTCGTTAGATGACCCAAGTCCCTATTATGAATGGCGAGATTTAGAAGAAGAGAAAGAAATACTAGTATCCAAATTAATTGAAGAAGCGAAAGCTGGTGGCAAATAATATTGATACTGAAATCCTTCTTCCAGCAGATATACATGAAATTTTGAACAAGTATCACCACTTACTTCAGAACTATACGAACTTAAGAGAACCAAATTCAATTTTCACCACTTTCAAACGAACATCCAACAAATTATCTGTTCTATTCCCACTAAAAGAACACCCAATCCATGGAATAACAGGTTTACATGCTACTGAAAAATATGATGAAAGTGGTCATGTGATCGAATACCATTATTCATGGGAAATAATTTCCCCAAAACAAGGAGTCATTTATAGTCACATTTCTGCATGGGAAAATGAACCTCATGCAGAACCAGATACACTTGAAAAATTTATAGTACATTCAGAACCACATCATCATCATCACCATGTACCTGGGGACAGACGACAACGAAAAGAGAACTTTGACGTTCATACTTTAGATGCTGCTTTTGCATTTGTTGAAAAGTATATTGAAAGTGGAGATGAATATTAGCCTTAGTCATTTTCCATTTGAGACTTTTAACACATTCGTTTGTCAGAAACAACATGAATTCATGCTGGCACAGGCACCCTACTTAATTTTAGTTTATGATTAAAATGAAGTCTAATTTTGGTGTAGTAAGTCATTAGCAGAATCCTTTCTATTGGTTGGTTCTTGGTCGGTTTACCTTATCTAAAACAGATTCTTGTTTTATCTTTTAATTGAAAAAGAGAATCCCATTCAAAAGCCAACAAATCAGCTTTTGAATGGGATTTTGTGTTGATTAGTAAATAATCTAGGATTAAAATTTAAAATAGGCTAGAATTTATTGGTTACAACTCACATTGAAAAGATAATAAGTATTGATAAATTTCAGCCTCATCTTGAGACGCATCAATTAAACTCGACAAACTAATTATTTACATTTTCTAGAATTTAATATTTTTGCTGCATTAGCAATTTTTTCTGATTTAGTAAGCTTTATATTGTTAAAAGTGTTTGTGTGTCTGATTTTGAGTACGTGGGGGCGTAATAATTTTTCTTGAGGCTTCTTCATCAAGAGTGAACCGTTGAAAGTTTGTCTCTGTAGCCATTTCAACATCCTCCTCATCACACATACTAATCACCTCACATAAAAAGGAGTATTTAGTATACGCACTTCTTTTCCAAATTATAATATTAATTCACCCTTTATTCTACCGTAGTGTTAGGTTATTTGTCGGACATCAACTACAACAATTCAGTAGGATGTATAGGCAATTGTAGTGAATTAACTGAATTCAAACGTGCGTGCGTACTGATTTCAAAGGAAAAGGGTTGCAAGCTTGCCCCCTTACTCAGTCCTGACTTTGACGGTGCCTGTGCCAAAAACATTCATGTTAATTCGAACAATTTTAATGGTTATATGAGAAAAAATTAAAAACGTATCTACTACAACACGTTTTGTGTATGTGTATGTAATTGTAGTGAATTGACTGAATTCAACCACGCACAGGCATCCGAAAAAAATCACTCAACGACAATATCCCTCTAAACAAACCCTTAATTTGTAAAAAGTATTAAGCGCGAATAGAAATACTCCCTCAAAAAATCCACCCGCGCAAAGAGAAAATCTCATAAAAAGGCAGTACGTCGCATAACTATCTCTAACACGGCAAATAACCTCTAAACGCTGCATGCTTGAGTCAAACACCGCATAATCCTGTCGTTCGCCGCATACGCGCGGGACAGCGTTTCTTGAACGCAAAAATGCCTTTCTTCACAAGCACCCGAAAAAGCGAAAAAAATCCGCCTCCCAATGAATAGGTCGGCGGTACATATGGTAAGCGCATTCTTCTTTACACAACACAACAACTATCATCCAAACGGAACAACTTCCGTTCATCCAACGATAGCCTATTTTCAAACTCACTTTACAAATTCACTTTCGTAAGCATTAGACAGCTTCTTATCCAATTGCACGAGTGTCTGCAAAAGGACATCTGCTCCTTTTGCACATGCTTCGTAGGCTGTATACTCGTCTTCGCGATGGCTATAGCCTTTTGTGCTTGGAACAAAGATCATTGCTGACGGAATGTATGTTGCGATGAATTGGGCATCGTGACCAGCTCCGCTATACATTCGACGCGTTTTGTAGCCGAGCGCAACCGCAGAATCACTTACAGCGTTGACAACCGTAGTGTCAAACTCGACAGTATCACGGTCCCAAAGCTTTCGATACGACATCACACATTGCTCCACTTCACTCGGCAATCGTGCGATAATCTTTTCAACTTCCCGAATAACTGCACAATCCGCATGGCGTGCTTCGAGTGTAAAACGCACTTCATTCGGAATGACAGTATGGATATTCGGTGTTACGTGCATGCGACCGATTGTATAGACAAGATTTTCAGGCATCTTCTTCAATTCACGCTGCAAGTGCATCATTACATTTGCTGATGCGAACATTGCATCTTTTCGCATGGAAATTGGTGTCGTTCCTGCATGGTTGGACTCTCCATTGAGCGTAATCTCGTAACAAACCATTCCCATGACACCTTCAACTACTGCAATATCCTCGCCATACGTATCCAACACGGGCCCTTGCTCAATATGAAGTTCAAGATAGGCGGCCGCATCTGTTAACCTGTCGCATTCAGCACCTTCAAAACCGCTCTGCTTCAATGCTTCTTCGAACGTCACCCCTTCGGAATCCCTAGATCGTAGCATCTCTTCTTTGTTAAATTTACCTGATAGAACGCCCGAGGACATCATCGCTGGATCAAAACGGGCCCCTTCCTCATTCGTAAAGTTAACAACCATCACCGGATGATTGAGCTCGATTTTACGTTCAACTAGCGTATGCACCACTTCAAGTCCGGCAAGTACGCCAAGCGTTCCATCAAACCGTCCACCCTTTAGGACGGAGTCAAGATGGGAGCCCATCACAATCGGCGGAACGTCTTTTTTCCCTGGCAAAATTGCATACATATTCCCCATATCATCCACTTTCATGGTCAGTCCAATGGCTTCACAATGACTATGGAATTGATGCCGCGCATCGATATCTGCTTGTGACAAAGCTAGACGCGAAACCCCATTCCCCGGAGTGGCTCCAAACGCGCTGAATTGTTTCAGTAACTGTTCTAGTCGATCGCGATTCACTTGTTCCACAACGCAACCCTCACATTTATCTTATTTATTCAACCAAATAGCCTCTGTAATTTTTTGTCTGTGCACTTAAAGCACGCCCGCATGACACGGATGCCCAACCTTGTATTCAAATGTTCCTTCCGTCAAGCACATGACGATGCTAAATACTGTTTCCATTTGGGTATGCGCAGGATTCCTTTCATTGACATGCCTACAAATGGAATCAGGGTATCCGTGATGATCTGCTAAGATGTGGAACAAATTTTCCTGTTCCACATCCTCCTTCATCTCTCGCAGTAGTGTTTGCATCCGCTGTAAGCGCGGAACAGAATCGTCAATTGGAAAGTCTGCCACTACTTCTTGTAATTGCGTTTGACATATATGATTTGTATGCACCACCATTCCGTCCACGGGTTCAATCATCGCTGTTCGAATTGGCGACACTTCCATACCAGCCATTCCACCTTCCCTTGAAGCGATGAGGAAATGGGCAGGTGAAGCTACATTTCCATTCACTACAGCGACTGCCTCCTCAAACGAGTGCGATTCAAGAACAGCTCGTAAACTAAGATGGAGCGGTATTTTGGGCTGCCACGTACGGGTTAATAGAGCATTCAAACAGACACCAATACCGGCTGCGTTCATTCCAATTTTCCCGATAATCCCACCTTCCGTGATCATCCGGATGTTCGGTTTTCCTTCCAGTTCGATATGCACGTCAAGCAACGCGTCAATTTGACTTCCTTTCCAATCCCAATTCTGACCGAGCCACGTATTCGCGCCACGTTGTATGGCGAACGATGTGCACCCATCCGGAGTAGACGTAAGGGCAATTTCACTTCTTGCATTTAACGTCAAGATGTCTTCGAATTGGACACCTGCTGCATCCGCAATCCCTTGCATCTCTTCAAGATAGGCAGGACGAAAAGCTGCAATCGCGTCATGATGCGTCATCGCTTTCTCGCGCACTTCTTTCCACTTCATACCCGTGTATCCTTTAAACAGCGCTTCATACGTTTCAAGACTTCGATGGATTTCCTTTTTTCCTTGCTCCCCATGACCGCGACCAACTGCATAAGGAGAACCCGTTAGCGTAATGTGCTGAATGCTTTTTATTGCTTTCATACGTTTACCGGCTCCTTACTTCGCAAATAGACCGTCTCTCCGCCGATAATCGTCCGATCTGTTTTAATTCCCAAGATTTCATCTACTTCAGCTGACAAGATTGACCGGTCAAGTATGACGAGATCTGCAAACTTCCCTACTTCTATTGAGCCTGTCTCTTTTTCACTAAAACTCGCATTTGCAGCATGGAGCGTATAGCCACGAATAGCTTGTAACAAACGAATCTGTTCGTCTTCACCGATGACTTGCCCTGAAGGTGCTTTCCGTGTCATAGCACTATGGATTCCTCGCATCGGGTTAAAGTCGGCAACCGGGCAGTCTGCCGTAATCGTTGCCGGAATCCCATTTCTGTAGTAGCTCGCAAGCGGATACATGCGCTGCGCTCGATCGCCATAATTTGTTACATAGCCATCTCCATATTCACTAAAAAATGTAGGGTTCGGCGTAGGAATAACACCTAACGCTTTCATTCGTTGTAGTTGATCTTCTCGGACGAGACCTGCATGTTCGATACGATGACGGGCGTCTTCTCGTGGATGCAGTTGAAGCGCCTTCTCAATTGTATTGAGCAGTTGGTCAATTGCCGCATCCCCTTGTGCATGCGCAGTAACTTGCCATCCTTTTTCATGTGCTGGTATGAACAGCGCATCTAGCTCTTCTTGCGCTAAATAGTGAATCCCGTAATTTCCAGAATCACTCGTATAAGGCGCTGTCGTCCATACCGTCGGCCCACTACTTGAGCCGTCCAGGAACATCTTAACCGGACCATATTTAAAATGCTCGTCCCCCTCACCTGTGCAAATGTCTAGTTGCATATAATGGCGAACGACTTCTTCCGGTTTATTCAACGCACCGACCATTGCATATACGCGCTGTGCAATGACACCCGACATCGCATCTTCCCGAAGTGCTTCAATGTTTTGTAGGCCATAGCCGGTTGCATCATGGATTGACGTAATGCCTTTCTCAGCAAAGTGAGCGGATGCGACACGATGGGCTTCACGCATTTCATCCCGTGTATGGGCTGCCAACTGATACAACTCCATATGGGCAGTTTCAATTAGACGACCGTCTGGCTCACCGTCTGCTCTCCGTCCAATTTCTCCACCTTCGGGATTTTGGGTGTTGCGCGTTATGCCTCCGATTGCTAGCCCTTCACTATTCACTGCGGATAAATGCCCGCATGCACGAATGACCATTACGGGATGCTGATCGGTCACAAGATCTAGCTCTTCACGTGTCGGAAATCGCCCCTCTTCAATTGACGTTTCATTAAATCCCCATGCGCGTACCCACTGCCCTGCTGGAATAGTGGAAGCATGTTGCTTCAACTTCTGCAAAAGCGCTGCCAACGTACGTATTTCAGGATCCTTACACGACACAGCAAGTACATTCGCCCCGTACATCGTTGTATGAATATGCGATTCAATGATACCTGGCATAAGTGTCCGCTCCGCAAGGTCCGTCACTCTTGTTTCTTCATCTTGGAGTTGCAATATTTCTTTCGTCGTTCCCACTGCCGTAATCTTTCCGTTTTCGATTGCAACGGCTTCTACAATCTCATCATTGGCATTCACCGTAATGACTTCACCGTTAATCAATAATTCCTTTGCCACTTCCGAAAACCCCTTTCTAATGGTGTCAAATGGAAACTGGTTTTGAAACGCTTTTCGGTACTTCTTCATACAGTTCCTCAACCATATCAGGGAAGAAATCCTCAACAGTTTCCTTTGAAACTTCCTTGGTTAATAAAGATACGACAAAGAAAATTGGCAAGTTGATAAAGAGTCCCCATATTCCAGCGTGGATGCCTAATGGATGTGGGAACCATACCGAAAACAGTAGCGTAACAACGAAACCGGCTGCCAAGCCCCATAATGCACCTTGCTTTGTCGCACGCGGCCAAAAGAACATACCGACGAGTGCGGGAAACGCTTGCCCAATGAAGCCATACCCAATTAGTAAAATGTACACAAGACTTGCCGGTTGCATAATGGAAATAGGTGCAACAATAAGCCCCATAATCGGGAAGATGAGCCAGCGCGTCATTTTACCTGCTTTTTCGTCAGATAGTTTAAAAATTGGTTGAATGACATCTTTACTATAGCTCAGCGCCGTTGAATGGATACAAGGTTCACTCGAAGACATTGCAGCTGCAAGTGTCCCCGCACCTAACAAACCGGCAAGGAACACCGGCATGTTGTCCATCGCCATTTGGATTGCGACCGTATCCGCCTTTGCCAACGACGGGTAGACAAAAATCCCGATGAAACCAACAACGAGCATAGGTATGCAGACGATATAATAGGTTGGGAGCATCGTGGCTGCATTGCGAATCGATTTCCTGCTATCAGCACCCATCCATTGAATCCAGTGCGTTTGCCAAACAGAAACCATTGAAATTAGAATGGAAGTTGTCCAAAATGCAAAGCCCATGTCACCTAAATTGCCTGGTAGTGTAAGGAATTGAGGGGCTTCCTCTCGAACCCGTTCAAAAACAGGGCCGAACGAATAACCTCCCGTGAACTGTTTGACAACCCATAGTCCAAATGCCCAAGATACGATGAACATGAGCCCACCTTGGAAAGCATTTGTAATCCCAATTGCACGTAAGCCACTTCGGAAAAGATAAATTGAAATAACGGCAAGCGAAAGAATAACTCCGAGCCAAACTGGAATCTTTCCATGACTCATTACGTTCAAAATGTAAGCAGAACCCGTTGTTTGAAGTACAGCATAAGCAAGCACGCCGATAGACGTAACGAATGACGCCAAAGCACCTAATGCTGGGCTTTCGTAGCGATGTGTAATGGCCGCCCCTTGCGTCACATGGTTAAATTTCACACCGAGACTCCAAACTTTCGGCCCGAGGTACCAAGCAGTGATTCCCATGAACGTTAAGTAAATCACAACATACAGAACCGGCACACCTTTGGAATAAGCCCATCCGGGTGCACCCATAAACGTATAAGCACTAATTCCACCCGCACCGACAAGTAAATACATAACGAGCGGCCCCAAACTTCTTCCACCTACGCCCCATTCTTCCACTTTGTTCATGTTGCGCCCTTTGCCCGCCCCAAAACCAAGCCAAACTGCAATGACCATATAGGAAACTGTAATGATTAAAGGAATCCACTGTGCCATCAGTCATTCACCCCTATCTTATTCAGGACGACAAGCGTGGTGGTCGTTAAAATAATTAAAAAAACTGACCAAACCATTAGTAGCGGCATGCCAAAGAGTATCGTTTCATTATTCAAGAGTGGAATAACAGGCCAACTCCCTAGCAGAACAATGAATAGAATGGCTAGTAGACCAAACCTTCCTTTTTTCGTTTTTGGCGTTCTAAACGTCGCTTTCATTCAATCTCCCCCTCGTTTGAATGGTATCCGTGATTCTTAACTGCTTTCCTTCATACAAACCCCAACTTTGTAAACGCTTCCAAAACACCTCCGATTATTTCGGTATTTCTATCATCATATTGTAGAAACACTTTTTATTCATCTATTATTCTGTCTACTTTGCATAAATCTCATTAGACACTTTGTCCAATTGGGATTTTCTTTAGGGAATTCCTGGTCGTGCTGAATACCTTTGACAGATTAGCATTTTAATACTTTGCGCCAAAGCTGTCGGACATGAAGCACTTTTGCATTCCACATGTACGTATATTTCGATAAAGTCAAAACAGAGCCTTGAAACTTTACATGAGTAAAATTCCAAGGCTCTTGGGTAAGAACATTATTTTCTGTCCTTTTTTTGTAACCGCTCAATCAATGGATTCATTTCAGCCTCTAATGCTTTAGAAAGAGTTTTTGCATAGGTTGCAGTAAGATGGTGAGCATCTCGATATACAAACACATTTCCTATTACAGGTGAACATTTCTTTCCAACACAAAAATAATCAGACAAATCGCCAAATGTTACATTCGGTGGTTTATTATCAAGTGACGACCACGGAATATTACTGGAGAGCGCTTTATCTCTGGTCTTACCACACTTAGAAGGATTCTTTACATTTTTCTCTAAACATGAACGTACATCTTTAGGCATCCGTGGATTGTCACGAATTGCAAAAATCTCACTAATACCTTCAAACTCTTTCCACTTTTCTAAATATCCTTCAGGCACATGGTCTCCTGCTCCAACAGTTGATGTGGTGAAAATGATGTCAACTGGATCCTCTTTTAAATACTTTGTTACATTTTCATTCCATTCTTCGCATGATTCTCTTCCCCCGAAATCATCCGTCGAGAATCGACAAGCATCTTTGTTGAGTACTTTTAACTGGATACGACGATTATCCGCTATTTCTTCAAGAGCTGGGAACCAATGTCCGGAATGAGAACCGCCGACAAGTGCAATCGTTAAATCTGGATTTTCCAGCTCTCCAAATATACACTCTTTCACTCTTCCACCTTCCGACATCGCAGAATAGCAATTAGGATCTTCATAAAAATGTGGTAAGTCCTTGTCAAGAGTAAGTAAATTAGGGTATGGTTCAATTCCTTTTGTCGCTTTGACCGCATCCGAAATAACAAGAGCGCCTGGATAGTCACTCATTTCATATTTCATGTCTTTCTCTAGTAAATGTAAATAACTACTCCACGACACTGTCAAAAGCAGGACTGTCCCAGTAAAGGAAGCAACATATTTCACTACTATCTTTTTGTGCTGATGAATAGATAACGCACGTATTGGTTTTTCAATAAAATGGATTGTGATGGTTGCTAAAATAAATGAAATGAGTAATAAGATCAAACCATGGAAAAATGGAACTACTTCCTTATCAAACACTTCAAAATAGAATATTAATATCGGCCAATGCCATAAGTAAAATCCATATGAAATCCCACCAAAGTAAAGTAATGGTCTTGAACTAAGTAGACGTGCAACGCCGAAACTAGTTGTATTTTCCGCTGAAATAATAATAAATATTACCCCAGTAAGTGGCAATAACGCTACATAACCAGGAAACATGGAAGATACTGAAAAAATGATACCGGTAAGTAAAATAATTAACAACCCGAGCCATCCGATTACCACACTAATTACCTTTATTGGTTTTATGTAAGGAAGTAATAACGCTAAAATCCCCCCCAAACTAAACTCCCATACTCTGGCAAAAGTATTAAAATACGCATATGGCTGATTAACATTCGTTAGGTAAATCGAGTATGTAAGCGAAACTGCAAACATCAATATTAAGACGACAAGCAATGTTTTTCGAACAGGCGTACGAAATATTTTTTTAGCAATAATATAGACAATAGTTATTAATAATGGCCATGTCAGATAGAATTGCCCTTGTAAAGAGAGTGCCCAAAAATGCTGAAATGGACTCGCTTCGTTATTTTGAGCTAAATAATCTACAGAATTCCACGCTAGCTGCCAATTCTCCATATAAAAGATTGAAGCAAAAACTTGTGCTATTGTTTCTGACCAAACCGTTTTAGGTAAGATGAAGATGGATAGTAATGTGGATATGAAGATTACTGTAAACGCTAGTGGAAATAACCTGCGCGCCAACCCTAAGTAAAAGTCCGAAAATTGAATGCGCTGATCGCGTAATATTCTAGATATTAATGATGTAGTAATTAAATAGCCGGATACAACAAAGAATATATCCACGCCTCCAGAAACTCGACCAAGCCAAATATGATACACAGCTACTAACAATGCTGCAACTGCTCTAACACCTTCTAGTTCTGGTCTGAACTTTTTAGGAGTCACTCTCAAATCAGACATAAAACCCCTCTTTCTACTAGTCCAACGACAGTAAATGATAAATAAATTTATTTTATCATATCATATTTCATTACCATTTTTCCTTTAAGTATCACCATATTTGTTATTCATCTATACTGATTATTCATAATTAAATTTATTAGAAAAAACAAAGTACAACCTTCAAATACTTAGTATTCAGAACGAACTAATCCTCTAATTTGGTTTTAAATTTCCTTTAGAAAACAAGTAAATAAAACCAATATTAGTAAAGACAATAATAAATATTTCATTTGAAAATTAACAATCCCGCTAAAATTATCAAGTGCATAGTAGTTAGATTTTGCAGATTTATTAAAGTCTAGTTTATAAAGCATTTATCCTTTTCACGCTTGCACAGTCTGAGTATTAAGTAGCAATAAAAAATTACGGACAAATGTTTCGAGGATTATTTAATTAAAAATTTGAATTGTTATGAATAATAAATAAGTACCTCTTTATTGCAATAAGGTAAGCATTTAACCAAATACATATCTTTGTCTTTTGTATCCAATTAAACTGGCCAGCGCTATATAGTGAGTGACGGGACAATTGCATTACCTTTATGCCTAATAATTGCGGATAACAAAGCTATTTTTGCTTCCTACCTATTACTAAGAGACCTATCTTACTCATGTAAACTTCTGTTTTTCATATTTACGCCTGTCTATAGCCTGTACATCGAATCTTATACTTTCATAGAAATAAAAAGAGGAGGGAGGTTAGAATAATGGTTAGAATTGCACTGGATGCTGGGCACGGTAAAAATACACCCGGGAAACGCTCACCAGATGGAGAGCGAGAATGGTCGTTTAATAATGCGGTATTGCTTGCTTGTGTAGAGCGATTAAGCACGTATCAAGATGTGCAAATCCTTCGATTGGACGATCCTACTGGGGAGATAGATGTGTCTTTGAGTGATCGGGTGAAAAAAGCCAATGATTGGAACGCTGATGTATTAGTGTCCTTTCATCACAACGCGCTTAGAGGCGTTTGGAACAACCATGGAGGAATAGAAACTTACGTAGCAAACAACGCAAGTAAAACTTCCGTTGAATTAGCTCAAATCATTAATCCAAAAATCGTAAAGGCGATGAGCTTACGGAATCGAGGCGTAAAACGTGCGAACTGGTATATTGTTCGCTATTCAAAAATGCCTGCGCTCTTGACAGAGGGAGGATTTATGGACAGCACAACAGATATTATAGCTTTGCGCAATCAGGATAAATTACAGGCACAAGGGTATGCAGTAGCAGACGGCCTGGCGGAATATTTCGGGATAAAGTCCAAGCCAAACAATAAGCCCTCCGATATTACAGTGGAGCCACCTAGTAATCGTGGTATAGGTATTGTCGAAGTACTAGATCATACAGTATTACGGAAAGAACCGTCATACTTGAGTGAGATCGTTCGAAATTTAAACGTTGGTGAAAAGTACGTAGTATATGCTTTAGAAAATGGCTGGTTTAACGGTGGAGGCAATCAATGGATCCTCGCAAAGCATACGCGTTTCATCCCGAACGCAGACACAAAAATTGGATGAAACAAATGCGCCCTATCTGTAACGGATAAGGGCGTTTTTAAGGTAGAGTTAGCTTTAACAACTCCACACATCTTTAAAGTATACTGATAACAATCCTTCTCCTCGAAATCTATCTTCTACAATAACTTGAAGCTTTCGGAACTCTTCTTTTACTAATTTGCCATCCGGATTCGAGTGAGCGGCAAGGTACGTATATGTATACACCTGTTCTCTAGGAGAAAGTTCAACAGCACTTTTCAACATAGAATCGCCTTTTGCTTGCCAACACGCATACTCTCCAAAGTAATACGGAAAAAGTGAAATCATATAACCGAAACACCACAGGAATTCCTCATTTGTCATAAAATTAGTTAAGCCAAAGTCTGTAATTTGATTTAGCAAGGTCGCCAATTCCTCGACATTCAAATCTTCAACTTCCAACGGCTCCTCTTCAGTTAGAAAATACCAACAGAAGAACCCAAGTCGAATAGTAGTTTTCAAATCATAAGGATTTTGATTCCATTGATTCATCATGAGTGATTTTGCTTCTATCCACTTACCATCGTTTTCAAGTGCGTCGATTTCAGGCCATTGCCAATCTATCATAGTAAGCTGCTCCTAACTGAGTGGTCATTGTATAATTTGTGGTGATGTACACTTTATTTTACACAACACGCACATCTATTTCATTTATTGGAACAATTAATTTGTGAACATTCGAGGTTGCCAAGTTGAAACAACTCAGAATTTCCAGCAAACCACACAGTAAAAAATTGTTTCTTAATTACTTTGCACACGATTCTAGAAGTCCATTCTACAATCAAAATACAAGAAAAGTTGACTTGTTTTATACAAATAAGTTAAGTAGTATTCTAAACTGATTTCATGATAATATAGTTGTGGTTATTATTAACTAAAATTTCGTGCTAAAATTATTTTTCACATAGCTTTTAGCATAGAAACTTGAAGAGAGTGAATGACAAAATGTTTGATATGCAAGGAATTAAGGATGCGATAAATAACCTTGATCTCGAAACGGTTAAAGAAATTTTTAGAAAAGCACCGGCAACAACTCTTCTAACAGTATTATTAGTTGCATCATTCTTAGCGTCATATATTTACGGGGACGGACCGACAGATTATAAAACGGCTCGACTATTTGGAGCAATTAGTCCTCAAGATGCGACAACTGATGATCTCTACAGATTAATTAGCTACACATTTCTCCAAATTGGTGGACCAATACATCTGTTAATGAATCTAAGTATGATAGTTGTGGCAGGACCATTCCTTGAAAGAGTATATGGTCCATTCAAATACACCTTCTTGTTTATTGTAACAGGCATGGTTGGTGGTTTGTTTGTTTTGATGTTTTCTGGGACAGATGTTTTTGTTGGAGGAGCATCTGGATCGGGTTATGGTTTAATAGGGTTGTATGTAGGATTACTATTAAAAAGACACCCACACATTGATGAAGATTTAAAAAGTTGGATATGGAATCTATTGTGGATCAATATATTATTCACGGCCTTTGTTCCTGGAATATCAATTGCAGGTCACTTAGGAGGCTTAGCCGGTGGTTTATTATTATCCATATTTGTTCGTTACCAATCGGACAAGTATTATTACAACGGTAATTGGCTTACTTCGTTAGTAAAATCTGTTTTAGGATTTACTGCTGCGTTGAGTCTAATCTATATTCCGAAACTGATATGGCCATCCAAAGTGATTCCCTATATCCAAGAAGTCAGGATGAAATTTGGTGAATCAGTAGCATTAGATTCTTTTACAGGACAGATAGTTGAAGATTCACTCGGAAAAGAATTTCTCTTGGAAAACCTTGCAGGTAAAGCCGGCCCTCTTTACTACTATGGTAGATTACTGATTGATATAGTGAAAACTAGTTTTATTGAAATAACTGTTTGTATTGTAATACTAATCCTGATGTACAACTTACTGAAGCACATGCGAAAAGGTTGGAGAATTAGACAAGTAGTAAAAACCCATTATCTTTACCATGTAGCGAAAGAAAATAGGCAGGAACATATAATTTACCGCATAGGTAATAGTACAGTGAACACTTATACAAACCAATATCCAAATGTAAATTATCGTAAAGCGGAAAAAAAAGTTCAATCTGAGATAAAGTTAATGTTTGGAAATCCACTCATGAAGGTACTAGATCTTCTTATTGGGACTGGTAAATTAAGTCTTCTATTGTTGATGTCAGGATGTATAATGATTTTCATATCGCTGATAAATGACAATAAGAAACTAAATATGGCAGCGTTTGAAGAAAATTTATTCATTGATGCAGTAGCTTATTTTGACAGTGGAAACTATGAAGCAGCTTTAAACATATTGAAAATGATTTCTTCAGAATCTAACATTTCAAATGAAGTTCAACAAATGATTCCGGTTTATCAGCAAGCTTATGACATGTTTCAAAATGAAGAAGATAGTGATTATTATTCAGAATGGGAGTATGAAGATGATATAGAAATAATTGAGTATGAAAGTATGGGTTCTTGGGCAGTAGATGTTGTAAATGGTAGGCTAAATGAAATACCGGAGTTTACCATTGGGCAAATCTTTAGTGAAAATCTGTTTGATGATCTGATCTGGGAAAATCACGACCAGTTTGTTAGTGTAGGGGGATACTATGCAGGAGAAATAAGGCCTGGTCATCCATCCCTTGTTACGCTACATTTGTATCCAACTGGACAAGGTTACTACACGATTGGTCAAGTGTATCTTAATGGTGATTTAGTAGATGATGTGAGAGGAATGTATGGTATTTTGGATATAATAACAACCCCACTCAGGTAAGAGAGCTTCGGATGGGTTGAAGAAAATTTCACCCACTCTGTTTAGCCATAGATAGCTCTTGTCATTTTCTAATCCTAGTATTACATCACTTGGCGGCATATTTGCTTCATTCCTAAAAGCTAATCATTGGATTTGAGTCGGACATCTTTACATCAATGTCTTCCCCTCTCGACGTTAATGTTTTATGCCTTCAATCGAAATACACGCTTTGGTATATCCGTGATTCTCTGCAAGTAATGTTTTGTTTCATTTTCAAGTTGGCTATGTTTTTATCTCGCATAAAAAAAGTCATTTGTACGTTTATTTGTAGCGATGCAGAAATAGTGAAATGAGCAGGCGTTTGTTAAAGCAGTTCACCTTTTCGCCTATTAGACTAACGCTTCATACGTCAAACAATTTTCGGACTTTCTTGTGAAAGCTTATCGCGAACAGGTAAGTACTTCAGAAGCGTTATTGGACCTACATGCGGACAAGGTGAAGAATTTCCTTTTCTCAACCTTTTTAATAGGTCGCTCACTCGCTAAGTACTTGTCGTAATTGAATACAACCGATATTAATTAAGTCGGCATTTCCAAACACAAATGTACAACCCTTTGAAAATCACTATTAAAATGAAAAAACCCCAAGAGAAACAATACCTATCTAGGCATTGTTATAACTCTTGGGGTACTTCCATTGGTTTGCTATATGATTGATTGCAGATGATCATTTATTTTTTAGGGACTGATAGTGCCGCTTTTCCCAACGACACTATCAGGTTCTTTCCTAAAGCAAAACCTTAGGAAAGGGTGTTATAAGAAGAGAATACCATTTGACATAAACACTGTCAACCTAGCAAACTCGTTAATTTTTTCCTCGTATCCTGTGGATTCCTTCTTTTGATACTTGAGCAAAGTCGGATTCTAAACCTGTCAATTCCTAATTGAAATTTACCTAAATAACCAAAAGTATACCATAGGGATTACTCGATAGTGGAATATTAAAATACAGAAAAATATCCGATAGAGGGAGGATGTACTATTCTCCTCTGTATATACTAAATATAGTTCAACTTTCATAGTTAATCGTGAGGTGTCAAGAGAAGAACTTATGCTTATTGCACTGATGTCGAAGTGAATAATAGTACTTTTGCAGCCGACATGAAAGAACTAAGTCAATCGGACATTATGGATAGAGATTTACTAGGGCCGAACTTGGGTGGAGAACCTGATGGACTGAAGGCTGGTACTTCAGATTTTACCGTCAAGTGCGATTTCGTAGATAATGGTCAAGATCAGAATGCTTTCCAAGGTGATTCTGTACTGTATCGGACAAAAGGTGATGATAACAATGCGGAAGACATAAACCCTGTATTGTCTCGAAATAGAGTCACGAAGTACATCGGTTTCACAGTCCCGTACACTAGATATTTTATCAACTTCGCACAGTCAATAAATGGAGCTTTTTCACTGTTGATTCCTAGATTTTTATTGCTAATCTTTTCAGTAGTTACACTTCGGAAAGTGCTTGCACAAATTGAACTGTCTTAAAAAAGGTAGTGGAATTTGTCGGCGAAGACAGCAGAGGAAGTACTTCCTTAATGACCGTCTAGATAGATAAGGAGGCATTAACATGATTAAACTGTTACGACCTTTTCTACTATTATTATTGGTTAGCGGACTAGGTTTCTTTCCTTTACATGTATTTGCAGCAGGCAACGACGGTTCGGAAATAAAAGTCTTAGACATGAGACTTTCACCCAAAGATACGTTATTTAATATTGCGAACATGAAGCCAGGTGACTGGGCAACCCGAACGATTACAGTTGAAAATAATGGGGTTCGGGATTTTGACTACCACATGCAGTTGCGAAATACTGGAGAAAAAAAGTTGTTTAATGAGCTAGTGATTGAAGTGAAAGTAGACAACCAGGAATTGTATCAAGGGAAATTATCGGAATTTCAATCTAAACTGACTAGAAAACTCAAAAGTGCTAGTGACGATCAACTAGCTATCACAATTCGTTTTCCGGAGCATCTCGGAAATGATTTTCAAGGGCTTGAATCGTCATTTGTTCTGACTTTTATCGCAGAAGGAAAAGATAGCAAAATTGTTGAGGACGGGGCTCAAGGAATAATAGGCAGTAGCGGTTCTTCAGCGGGTTTTAGATTACCGGCTACATCGACGAATCTATTTAATCTGCTGTTGCTTGGTTCAGTTTTATCGATAAGTGGTTTTGTGTTATTGCTGATAAATTTTTATAAGCGAATGAAACTTGCTCAATAGAAATGCAAATCAATTCAAAGGGCTATCCAAAGTATAGACACACTATTAAGAGCTACCGATGCATGGTATACCCTGCCTTGGTAGCTCGTCTGTTTTTAGAATACTCTTTGGATTAGAGTCATTGATCATAAGACCTCATCGACATGTACCATTTGATACTTGGATCACAGGAGGTAGTTCGTTTTGTTGAATAAAACAGCTCTGATTCTGATAGTAATTGGATTAGTAATCATTGGATATGCCTCTCTTCAACGAATGACTGGACACCAATCAGAAAAAGCTGCACTCGCCCGTATAAAGAAGGAGTTGGAAGAAAGAGAAGCAACAGAAATAAAGCTAGCTGAACTGTCATTTCAACATGGTCAAACAATTGGTGTTTTGGAGATTCCTGCTATCAATAAAGAGCTTCCAATCGTTGAAGGGACAGACGAAGAAGCATTAAAGCATGGTGTTGGTCATTTTACGAATACTGTATATCCTGGAGAGAAAGATCAAATTCTATTGTCAGGCCATAGGGACACAGTCTTTACTGGCTTGGACAATTTGCAAAATGGAGATACAATCATTGTGAAAATGGCACATGGTACCTTTACCTATTCGATTACAGGAACGGAGATTGTAGATGAAGATGATACAACAATCATCCGTTCTACAGCACCAGAAGAAATACTAACGTTATCCACATGCTATCCATTCACGTATATTGGAAATGCACCACAACGGTATATTGTCTATGCAGAACGGGATTGAGGAGACCAAACGAATCGCAATGTGTAGATATTTTGACGGTTCCTGTGCTGGAAACTACGTGAATTTAACCAATTTGCATCCAATAAATACAAACATACCAACTTCACCCTTTATGTTTTCAGACATGCAATTGCAGTAAATGAACTGAATTCAACGTTGCACAGGCTCTCGATTCAATCTTAAACTACTTCAAGTAACTCAGTATAAATACGCATAAAATAGGTTTCTAACAAATTTTCTAGCTTCTGATTAAGTTTGTGGTATTGCTCGTCAGCTTTTTCAATGACACCGTAAAATGCATCTTCTTTATTCTCACCATTTTTTAAAGCAACGTACAAACTCCACATTTCTTGACTATAATTTTTCACAATGATTGCATAGTCATGTGCACCTATTTTCTCAAGCGTATCTATTAATTTCTTTATGTAACTGTCTATGCTTATCTCTTTGATATACGATTCAAACCAGTTCAGTAAGCTTTCGTGTCCTCCACTTTCAAGCTCAGAATAGTATTGAAACACCACACACGCTTCATTTACAACAGGATCTTTGGAATCTAAGTCACAATCGCTTAATACTGATACAACTGCATTCCATATATCCTCTTTGTCCACTAGATCTCTTCTGCTCATTATAGGTTTCATAATACTCCTCCTCGTTTCATGAAGGTGCCTAGGCTAGATACATTCACGATAACTCTTATATACATACGAATTTATTGAAATAACCGAATTCAATTACGCACAGGCACCTAAAAAACCCCACTCAAAAATCAGGTTGTGAATGGGATTTTGTGTTTATTAGTAAATAATCTAGTATTAAAATCTTAAATAGGCTAGAATTTTTTGGTTGCAATTCACTTGGAGTATTTTAAAATCATTGTTCAAGTAAAAATCATTTAGATATGGGACATCATCATACTCTACACATACAATTCGTAAGCCTACTAAATCATAAGCCAATTCGCAATTTTCCAAAGCGAATTCTAAGATGGCATTGCCACTTACCTTTCCTTTATATAAGTCAGATTTTCCTAATTGAGCGATTAAAATAGAATTAAAAACATCTGTATTTTTATTACCAGATAATTTCTTTCTTAATTCTCCAGAAACTTCGTCTGCAATGTTAAAAGGTTTTACTAGGAGAGTAAAGTAACCAACTATCTCATTATTATTTTCGTCATCCACAACTAGACTTGTACGAGTTAAAGCTCTTTTTTCAGTGTGTATTGCCTTTTTGTGAAAAATTTTTGTACATCTTCATTTTGGACACATTGAAAAGATAATAAGTATTGATAAATTTCAGCCTCATCTTGAGACGCATCAAGTAAACTCGATAAACTAATTATTTACATTTTCTATAATTCAATATTTTTGCTACATTCGCAATTCTTTCTGATTTAGTAAGCTTTATATCGTTAAAAGTGTTTGTGTGTCTGATTTGAGTACGTGGGGTCGTAATAATTTTTCTTGAGGCTTCTTCATCAAGAGTGAACCGTTGAAAGATTGTCTCTGTAGCCATTTCAACATCCTCCTCATCACACATACTAATCACCTCACCTAAAAAGGAGTAGTCTTTAGTATATGCACTTCTTTTCCAAATTATAACATAAATTCGCCCTTTATTCCACCGTATTGTGATTTTGCCAGCGCTTGTGCAAGAAGCATTCATGATAATTCAACCAATTGGGATGGATATACATAAAAAAATCACAACCCTATCAACTACTACATTTTGACTTTATGTATATGTAATTGTAGCGAATCAACTGAATTCAATTACGCACAGACACCCCAAAAAAGAACGAATCCGCTATGCACACCTTTGGATTCGTTCTTTTTAAGTCTTGCCTACGTTATAGTAATTAATTTTTAAGCGATGATAGCAACCTATTCGTAACCGTTTGTAAATGTACTTCCATTGCTTCTTTAGCCGCAGTTGCATCTTGGTTCTCTAAGGCCCGCAGTATTTGACGATGTTGTTCAATCACCCAATCACGACTTGTGGAATTTTCGACGACTCGTTCAACCCATGCTTGCAGAAGTGATTTCGTGTTTTGAAGGGTTGAAGACAACACTGGATTTTTTGCTGCACGTGCGATGTCAAGATGGAACTCCGAGTCATACTCTGCAAATTCCTGATCCGTACAATCTACATCTTCCATTTTCTTTAGAAGTTCAAACAATCCTGCGCATTCGTGTTCGTTGATACGGGTTGCAGCCAATTCAGCAAGGCTTGTTTCTAAATAAAACCGCGCCTCGATAAGTTGCCTCGCTTCAGTAGTATTTAATAGCATTCCCCATGAGACGACTTCCGACAACATGGAGGATGTTTCCGTACTCACGTATGTTCCGTCGCCTTGGCGAATTTGAACCACTCCAATGAGCGCAAGCGTTTTGAGCGACTCTCTAAGTGTGGAGCGGGTAACTCCAAGCATTTCAACAAGCTGTCTCTCAGATGGTAATTTTCCACCAGGCTCAATCTTACTAGTGAAGATACTCTGCACTAGATGCTGAACTGTATCTGGAACAGAATTACGAAGACTAGGGTTAACAGGTTCGAATTGCACTGCCGCTTTTACATGCGCCATGGTGATCCTCCTCAGTTAGTTGTTCAAACAATAACTAAATTTAAAACCAACGATGTCCAACGCTTGTTTTACCTAAGGCTTCTGACATCGACCTGATTTGTCTAATCATCAAACCGATGTCCGAACCTAAAGACACCATACCAAAACCTTGGTCCCTGCGCAATATCGCTTCTTCCGTACTGCGAGCTACGATACCTGATGCGACGCCACGCTCCTTAGCTCTACGTAGAATATCAAGGTTTATTTCAGCGACACCTGGACCTTCCCATTCGCCTACTGCCCCTCGACTTGCTGACATATCGCCTGGTCCTAAAAATATCGTCTCAACTTTCTCATCAAGGATTTCATCGAGATTATCGTATGCTTTTTGCGTTTCAATCATTGGCACAAACATTAACTCATCATTTGCATTTGCTACATACTCTTCTAATCCTAATCCCCATTTCCCGCTACGCTCTCCTCCAAGACCTCGACGCCCTAATGGTGGATAGTAAAAGTGTTCATAGGCTTTTCGGACTTCATCTGCACTATCTACGAGAGGCAAAATAATTCCGTGCGCGCCCATATCTAATGACCGTTTAATCGCTTCTAAATCTTGACTTGGTGGTCGAACAAAAACCGACATACCAGACCCCTTGGCCGCAGTTAGATGTCCTGCTACCGCTTTATAATTGATATAACCGTGTTCAAGATCGACACAAATCCAATCAATTCCGAGCAACGCAGCCACTTCGCTCACTGCTGGTTCTTCAGAAGTGACCCAAAGCCCAAAAGCAGTTTCACCTTTTTGTAACTTCTCTCTCAAATTCGCATTCATTGTCATAACTCTAACCCTTTCTTCTTTAAAATTTGGTATTCAGCTTGTTGATTGGATGAAGCAAAATTCCATTCATCTTCCTGTTTAGGACCAACCCCTCTGCGTTCTTGCCAACGTGCGATAAAAGTCACTAAGAAGGGTGTGAGTAAAGCGGTTGTTACCGTTGCAGCGGCAATTTGAGCCGTTGCAAGAGCCGCTATCCCCGAAAACGTTGGATCTACTAAGGCGATAGCTGCCGGTGTCGCAATTGCGTTTCCAGCAGTTGTTGCTTCTGCTGCACCCGCGATAAGATTGCGTGCAGGTTTCGGACGGCGTCGAGCGACGTGCACCAACCAGAGCACGCCCATCGCAGCTCCTCCAGAAAAGATAACCGTAGCGACACCTAATGCCGCACCAGGAATTCCAGCCTCCGCAAAAGTCGCAAAATCAATCCCGACGCCTACAGCAAATCCTAAGAAAGGAATTAGCAGTGCCTCACCTGGTCGAACGAATTCTCTTGCAGTTTCACTGAGATTTCCAACAAGAAATCCGAGAAATAAAGGAAGGAGCGTGCCTACTAACATTTCTATCGGAAAAGCTGCTAGTCCAGCTGCGCCAAGAGCGACCAACGTGAAAAACGGACCATCATTAATAGCAATTACGGAAACGGCTCCCCGATCGCTTAGATTGCCATATTGTTTTGTAAGTGCCACATATAGCGTTGAATTGGAATTCGTCATTGCCGCAATGATTGCCAGTGGCGTAAGGCTCCAAAGTACTCCGCCTGGGACTAGGAAAGCCACACTTAACCCGAAAGCGACTCCAATTCCTACTTTCCCTAAAAGGATTGCGCCTCCTTTTTCGAGCGTCACACCGGTAGATCGAAAGTTTATTTGAGCACCCATACAGAAAAAGAATAATCCTAATAACGCACCGGTACCATCCCTGAATAGGCTTGTCGTAAAGCCTCCAATCGCCAGAACTTCAGGAAAGAATGTATTGACAATCGCTCCAAGGAAAAGAGGGATGATCATTAAACCACCAGGGATTTTCCCTAATGCTCGACCTAACGCTGTTATTACACGCATTCAATCACTCCTCGCGTACGGCGTTCCATTTCTTTTCGTAGACGTAATGCTGGCGTATCTTTTGGTTCCTCGATATCATCCCATCTTACAATTTCTCCTGCAGCGACGGGCTTTTTCAATTTTACTGAACTAGCTAAGCCAATCGGTAGCGCACCCTCCGCTAACGATTTACGCGCTGAAGTTAAAACGCCCGTAACACAATAGCCGCCCTCCCCGTCAAGCACTTCTCCTATTTCAAGATCCTTCTTTGCAACGGCAATAACGTCACCAACGAAAGCAGACGGAGCACCTGTTGGTTCGTTCCTTAGAACAGCAGATGCGACACTAATTCCAAGTTCCATGCCAATCATGTGAGTAGGTCGATACAGCGACGCATACTTGCCACTTGGGTCTGTCTTCACCCCGTATTCTCCAAAACAGCGCATGGCATATTCAGTACGAGCTTTGAATGTAACGTAAACGCCCCAACGAAGATCATTAGCAATTTCAGAACCATCGAGATTCAAACTCGAAACGACTTCCACTGTTCCACTCGAAGACAAAACACCACCTTCGCTACTTGGCCGTAGTTTTGTAGGCAGTTCATCTGTCGATACCGGTGGGAACGTTAGCCCTTCATCAGGAGGTATCAAACCTGTTCCATTTGCTACTGCCGCCATTTCAATAGCTGATTTGGTTCCATCTAGAAATGAGTTAAACATTTGAGGATTAAAATCGCCTGTCGCCAACTGCTCCTCGGTAAAGCCGTAGTGATCCCAGACAGTTTCTGGTGTTGACTCTCGATACACTGGCAGATACTTGGTCCCTTTCCCAGCAGCCATTACCTCAAAGCCAGAAGCACGACACCAGTCCACCATCTCACAGATCAAAGCTGGCTGGTCTCCATAAGCCATGGAGTAAACTACACCTGCTGCATCGGCCTTTTCTTTTAATAAAGGACCGGCTAATACATCCGCTTCAACGTTAACCATAATAATGTGTTTTCCATTCTCGATAGCAGCAAGAGCATGTCTCACACCTGCAGCTGGATTTCCAGTTATCTCTAGAATGACTTCAATTTGCTCATTTTCTATGATTTCGCTCGAGTCATCGGTGACAGCTGTCAGACCTGTAGAAACAGCTTCTTTCACATTCGAAGTCGTCACTCGCCCCATATCCCATCCTGTTCTCTTGAGTGCGTCTTTTGCACGTGTAGTATCCAAATCAGCTACAGCGACAACATGGAATTCTGGCATATTCACAGCTTGCGTAAAAAACATGGAAGCAAACTTTCCTGCTCCGATGACCCCTATTCGAATTGGTCCTGATTCTTTCAACCTCTTGTTAAGCAACGTATATAAGTTCATTATTTTCCTCCCTAATAAAAGTTGTATTTAGCTTCAACAGTCAACACGGTAATAGTAATTGCTTGTACTTAATTACTAGAAAGAGCTTGTCCCATGGCAACTACCGGACACGCAGCTGGTTCATAACGTAGTAGATGCATTCGCCTTTCAAGAATTTTCTCCAGCGCTTGTAGATCCAACAAATCGCTTCCGCTTAGGAATCGGCCAACTTGAATGCTGTATTTTCATCGTCAACAACAATCGGAAATGAGCGGATTGGCGAAAAATCTGTCGGGTACAAGATCTTGTTGTCCCACCTCACGATCATTGGTCGTACGATTGAAATGCAATGTTGCCATTCAGGTGATTTAGCAAGTTCAGCTCGTTTTTCTCGTCGATCTTCCAAATCTTTAAACACCCAAAAGTGAGTGACTTGATTTTGTGTTCCGAATTCGTTCGTAAAATAGCCAAGAAAGCCTTTAAGAATCTTCTTCTGCACATCGAGACCAAACTTTTCATAGCTGCTAAGGAAATCGGTTAATGGGACACCTGGGTTAATATCATAGGTTCGTTGTTCGACAATCATTTTTCTCCTCCTCATAATAAAAAATTTGAGATTAAATACGGATATGGCTCTATTCGAATTTGGTTCTTCATCCTTTTAAAATAGGAAAACCTCATTCTACGCTCATTGTTAATGGCGATTCACCAAATATGAAAGCGCTTCCTAAAACCATTTAATCTACTTTCAATTTTTAGAATACAAGGTTTATTTTTAATTGTCAACCGGTTGATGAGTTGAATAATGAGAAAAATTAGTTTAGAGAGAAAGTAAAGTGTGGATGAATCGTGGCGGTGCCTGTGCCAGAAACATTCATGTTAATTCAACCAATCCAAATGGTTATGCAAGAAAAAATTACGAACCTACCCACTACTACATTTTGATTTTATGTAAATCCGTTTGCAGTAAATTGACTGAATTCAACCTCGCACAGGCACCGAAAAAGCAAAAAAGCAGAACCTTGGACCATTCGCAAGCTTCTGCCTCTTTCTCATCCTTCACGTTCCTTATTCAGACCCTCCCTCCATCACCCCACGCAATTTCTCCAACAACCGTTGCCTCCTCTTCTTCACACCTGCTACAGAAATGCCTAATCGTTTGGCACAATCTGCCTGTGTGTCCCGCTCAATAAACAACCAGTTCAACAACTGCTTCTCTTCCTCGGTCAGTTGCTCAACAGCCTGGCTTAGACGATCAACCCACCCCTCTTCTTCGCATACTCCCTCTTCAATCCAAAACGTCAGCTTTTCATTTTCCGCCGGCATGAATCGCTCCTCAGATCGATTTTCCTTCATCATCTCATCCATCATTGCGCCACGAATGGACCGGTAGGCGTAAGGTGTGAAATTCCCCTTCTCCTTATCAAACTTTCGCCACGCGTGCCACAGGGCCACCCTCCCCGTTTGCCTGTACTGTTCATGTTCACGATAAATGTTCAATTGCCGGATATTCGCGGTAATCATTGGCTCATATTGTGCCAACACGTCTTCAAAATTCAACACTTGCTTGACCTTTCCAATCGTGCACGATTCAACTATTCCTAGGTGGCTTCATCATAAGGTGCATTTGAAAGGAAAACCAATTCCAGTTTGGAGCAGTTACGCTAGTAGGAATAGGTGAACGGCTCGTGCATTCTACACGTTTGGTCGCACAATAGAACTTGAATCCAAGTATTTTCTTTGTGTCGCGGCCTATTCATTCGTCCCACTCTTTACATACACATTTCTATAGAACAGCATTGTACGCAGCTTTACTTTTTACGACTCGTTTCGTTCGTAGAAATTCTCCAAAACAAGGTTCATCAAGATCCCCACTCCAACTAAAGCAAAAAAAGAGACGCCACGTAATCAATTATCGTGGCGTCTCTCCCATCTATAATTTTAATCGAACCGCTTGGCTTTAACGATTCATGTATTCCTTCGATTCTACTTGTTGGAAAGTATAGTTCAACTGTCCGCTATGTTTACTGACTTCGTATGTTGTACGTTGTTCACGTATTTGTTCCGTTGCTCTAGCAGTCCGTGTTTCAATCTCATAACGAAGTGTGCATGTACGTTGAATTTTCTCTTCAAGCGATTTCTTGCTAATTGGAACAATGATAAAACTTCCCCCACTCAGCCATACCTTTGTATGTGTTTTATCGATTGACTCGTAACTAATTATGTGGTGTAAGGCGAGCCATATACAAACGGGCTTTGCTGGAGAGATGACCGGAAACCAATAATGTCCAAGTGTCTCATTCACCATAATCGGCATTTTTTTAATTTTGCCAAGTATCGATTTGGCACCATCTCTTGCTCCACGCAAGCTGGCGCCATAGTATAGTAGCGTTGCGTTCAAGATTTCTTCCTGCTTTTCCTCTACCAACAACATACCATTCCTGGTGAGCACTTTTGTAAACTGTCTTCCGTTCTTAAATTCCGGTATTAATGCTAGTGCATCTTCATCTAAACGATACTTCTTCAGCTCCATATACGTCTCATCCTCCAATTTCTAATTTTGTTTCTTACTTTTTTGAAGTGAAAAGAGTATACTAACCAATAGGTTGGTTTTCTCCAATCTACTTCTCAGGTGAGATCTTCATGTCTGCCCGACAAACTCTCACCTGGGATGTCTTACGTTATAAATTCCCCAACTCACTCACCCCCTTTTTGCTGCAGCCAATCAATCAAAGCCCTTCGATTGCTATTGCTAGGATCTAAGTAAAAATATGCTTCTCTTCCTTTGAAGTCTCCCTCAAAACGCGTCCAAACGTCTTGGTCCCTCTCCCAATTGATCGCTGATAGATTCCGCATTCGACGCTGCACCGTTTTTATTTGGTCTTCGAATGCTAGCTCTCCAATGGAATCGACTGCATAACTTGCAACTGCATAGAGTAATGGAAAGTTCGCAAGCATCGATTCATGGAAGTTTCCAATCGTCTTTACCGGGTACAGCATGAACAATTCCTCCAACCAACTGTTGACAAGTTCAATATAGTTTTCCTCTTTACTAATACTATCCACATCTCTTTTCGTCTTTTGTCCGGTTTCAATTTCCTCTATGAACAGTTCAACAATTCTCCGAAGTTGAGCGAGTGACATCAGGTTTTTGTTTGCTGGACGCATAACTGCATTCTTTTCTTGTTCCACACCAGCTTCTTTTAATTGTCCATTCGCGTTCAACAAGCTGTTTGTGACGACGTTAATCTGATCCCTGGAGTCATACGCAATCCGTTTGGACAACCCAACTTTCTTCCCCTTCCGATTATGATCAATGTACAATTGGTTGACTTCCTCGATTGACAACCCTTCAAATATCTGAAAGGGTACTTCAATTTTATCGAGCACTTGACGCAGATTAATTGCCTCGCTATATTCCACGTCGTTGACACTGGACATCCCTTTCAGAATATACGTCTCTAGTTGTAAAAATGCTTTCAGTCGATGGTTTCCGTCAATTACCACAAGTCGCGACGGCTTCCCTTCAAGCTCACCTTCCTGACAACTCGCAACCAAAGGAGGCAAGTAAATATCACCTGTTGCATAATTCTCGGTAATGTACGAACGCAATTTCCGTACATTTTCTTTCCTTGTCGTCCGAGTTTCAAGCCGCCCCTCATTTTCCATCTCCAACAGTTCAGGGATTGAATACGTGAACAGTGCTTGTTTTGCATTGAAAACGCTTTCGATTATCACTTAATTGGCCTCCTCGCTATCAATTGTAGTGATCAAGCTAAGTGCTGTTCTTTTGACAGCTGTAACGCCAGAATGTCCTGTTATCCGCTTTCCTTCAGCATCATACATATGGGCAAATAGCGGGTCGTCATGCTTCCAGGAACAAATCTTTTTTAAACAATCAAGCTTCCGAAGTGCTTCAGTATAGTCCTTCTTCTCTTGCCTCACATAATGAAAGACCGTAAATGCAAGTGCTATTTGGATGCCACTAATTCCTGAGACGTATTTCTTCCGATTAGCTGCTTGCTTCGGAAAAATCTGTTGCAACTTCTTAAAAAACTGAATTGCTATTTCTTCCATGTCGTTTTCTCGCTCCGGGAGGATTAAATCACCAGACATAATGGTCAACTTCCCTTCAAAAAGCGCGACAAGGCATTTTCGCATAATGGTCAAAGAAGTGAGTGCAGGATTTCCGAGCATGAGACGGGATAGTTCCAGTTCAATTTCCATCACATCTTTCAATTGTTCCGCCACATTCCGGGTCAATCCAATGTATTCATCACGCTGATCATACTTCATGACGATGCCCTGATGAATTTCCCGCCGCTCTGAATTCAAATCCGAGAACATTTGCCTCTCTTCTTTTTGAGATAAATCCAAATAAATTTGAAGCGCGACCGGATAGTTTTCAATTTGACTAAGCTGCCTTGCAATTCTTTCAGCCTCTTTGTACTTGCCCATTTCCTCCAGCTTGATCTTGCTATTCTCCAGTACATTCACAGCAGCAGCCATAGCCGAACACCTGTGCTGTCCATCAGATATATACAAAGTCGTCCCTGGCTCAAGTTCAAATTCTCCATTTACCTCTCGCAGCATCCCCCTTGCAGAGAAGATGAACGGTGAAAAGTAGAAGTATTCATTCGTATCAAGACTCCGGAGGATGAACTCACGAATTTCAGCTCGACGCCTTGGGTCTAATTTCCGTTGTACTTCATGATCTACTTGGAAGAAAGCACGCAAAGTCCCAAATCGCAGTTGTGTAACTAGAATTTCTTTGTCAAACTGTTTATAGACGGTTCCCTTGAATCTAACAGTAGTTCCTGCTATAGTCATATTTTCCTCCAACCTCCTTTATTACCAACTGACTATATTGTACCTACTAATTCTACGCTTGTCTATTAAATTCAGTTTTTTCCGAACTTTTATCTGTTTACCCCTACCTCTTGTACCCTTTGGATCTTGGTTCTTTACTGTTAATAAAGGAAATACTATATTAGTAAGTTTATAAAAATCTGTAATTTCACAAGGTACTTCAAGTACGTTTACCAACCCTCGCCCCAAAAGTTCTCTTCGAGTAAGTGAGGAGCTTACAAACCAATAAAAAGGCCTCCCGCAGAAGCAGAAGGCCTTACACAACTTTAACTAGCTACTTAATTGTATACACAATCATACTTGAATTCTTGACGGTACTTGCACCAGAAACTTTCACGTTAATTTAGTAAAATCGAGTGGATATGCATGAAAACAACCTGGCACAGGCACCTATTCTCCGTTAGAACGGAACAACATCACGGTAAATTAGCTGTACAGCTGTATGGGTTTTATCTTTTTTCACAGAGAGCAATACCGAATATGTCCCTTTATTCCAGTATGTAACAACACTTGTCCCTTTAATGGGTTGTACGATATCTGCAGTTCCTAATTCTTTTTCTGCCCTACCATGAATGATTGCATGTAAATACATCATTTCATTCCAAGACAGGTTGTATTTCTTTCCTGGATCGAGATCATACACCATCGAGGTTAATTTCCCGTCAATAAAGGAATACGTCAGGTGGGCATTATACTTAAATTTTTCTACTTCATAAATCAGTGAAGTTTTGTTTCCATCAACCACTTTATTAAGCAATTTTGCAGTTTCAACTTTTTCAACCTGACTTGGACTCATCGTAAAGTTAATGCCGGGAATTACATAGGTGCCTATTCCAATGTCAGGATATTTTTGCATGGCCCTTGCAATAAATGCCGAAATCTGACCTCTTGTTAATGGATCATTTGGACGAAAAGACTTATCAGAATAACCGGTTGTAATGTTTGCCTTTACAATTTTTTTAATCGCTGAGTAAGAAGCGGTCTTAGGGTTAACATCTTTAAATTCCAAAGGTGACTCCATGCTTAGCTTGAATGCTCTTGCAATGAAAATAGCCATTTGCCCTCTCGTTACAGCTTCATTAGGTCTAAATGTTCCATCTGAATACCCTTGAATGATTCCTGACTGAACAGCAGAATTGATATACCCGGAGAACTCGGAACTTTTTGGGACGTCTTTAAAAGGTGTAGTAACCTTGTCCCCGTTCAATCCTAATGCTCTTGAAATCATTACTGCTACTTCTACGCGGTTAACATGTTCATTTACACCAAAGGGTCCCGATGAGGAAATAACGCCTTTAGTCAATAAAAAACTAATTTCTTTTGAAAAAACGTGATTTGCAGGAACATCATTAAAGACATTTGCCGCTGCTTGTTTATTGCCGAACATCGGAAACACCAAGAACATTACGAGTAACGTAATCATTAATTTCTTCAAGTCTTATCTCCTACTTTCTCTAGTACTACTATAATAGTACATTATAGACAAGAAAAAGGATAGATTGGAAAAACTCAGTATCTAAGTATTTTGACGGTGCCTAGATACGTTAAAAATTTCCCCAACCATGTATCCCTTTTGACCATACCCCTCTATATAGAGAGTAAAGGGGGTATTCACATGACACACTACTTAGCGCAATACACGAAATTCGATTCGATTGAAGAAATGGATGCGGCGGCTGAACGGCATATGAAGCGCAACTGGGACGAGCTGACGAAATCGGATCGGCAAGTGTTCGATAGCATCCGTCGTTATTCGGTCAAATATGGCGCAGCACACTTAAAGCACGGCACGATCGAGGACGCAATCGGCAAATCGAACACAACGGTTAGGCGGGCGATTCGTAAACTGACAGCGCTCGGCATAATCGAAAAAGTGCCCTTTATCCGCCCTGTGATGAGCGGGCTTGGCGCAAATATTTACATCATTTTGCCGTTTGATGACCAGGGGGGAATGAACGACCGGGATACTGTGGACAAACCGCATGACTGCAAGGAAAACGAGGAACTTTCGACAGACGAAGCCCTTCTTCCTAAATCTTCTTTAACCCATAAAGTTCTTAAGAACACGTCTCTGCTCGAACCGTCTACGTTATCCACAAGTCTGTTCAGTAGAATGAAAGAATTGCTTTCAAACACAATCGGAGACACGAAACTAGCCCGTGAATTTTTCGGCATCCACAAATCCGTATCAACGCGTATGTTGAAATTTGAAATCTATCAGCATGACCACAAGATTTTCGAGGAGTTGGCCTACCGTGCACTCATGATTACCATCATGGCCACGAAGAAAAAAGGGATCCGTAACTTGCCCGGCTATTTCAAAGGCGTACTGAATCAATTGGTGGAGGAAAAGTATTTCGAGGAGATGTTTATGCTGTTTGATAAACCAGTGGTGTATGAATTGCCGATGAATGTGCGGGGATGAAGCTTTTTTGACGGTCTCTCAACAAACGCTTTGTGCTAAAATGAAGCTAAAAAACGGAGTGACTTGAATGGAATGTACAATTTGTGGAAACAGCCCGTCCCGCGTACAGTTTAATGGGCAGCCACTTTGTATGGATTGCTATAATGCTATGATGGCGAAGGAGTTTGGAGTGGACCTTCCAACGCTACCTAAAACCGACTCAAAGAAAAGACCAAACATGGCCTGTCGGAGACTTATGTAGAAACCGTTCAGTTTACAAACGGCAGGCCATACACTTCTGTCAAAGGCAATCAGTTGAAAGGCGTGCTTTCGTATCATGAAACCGACAGCGAAGGACCGCTCGTTATCATTGACGGCAAACCATTTACATGGAATGAAGTCGGTCATCTTTTGCAAGCAATTGAAGGCTTTCAAGTGAAGATTGAAATGAAGGATATAACGAATGCGTGGGACGAATGAAGTCATTAGGTATTCGATTAAGATAATTTGTATGGATATGCAATCAAAATATGCAAACACCTCCACTACAACATTCAATTATTATGAATATGCAATTGTAGCGAATTAACTGTTTTAAACCCTAAACAGATACCCAAAAAATAATTCTTTAGGTTCGCAAAAAGGCCTAAATTAAAATTCCAACAAACTTATCCAATTTAGCGCAGTGAAAAAGATCTAGGCATTCTTAATTGTCGAGGAAGCGTTTTCCTTATTGTAAAGCTCCATTAACTCCGTCTCCTCTCGAATGATTGGCCGTATGAAAAAAGCCAGGTTCTAGAACAAATTCAAGTTCTAAAACAACCTGGCTCTCCTAGACTACACAAGGATACAACTTTCACTGCAACGTTTCCCTCATTTTCTCAATTTCCTCTTTTTCCAAGTGCGTCACTTCTGCTATAAAATCCGTCGGCATTCTCTTTCTTAACATTTCAACGACCACTTTTTTCACGCCTTGTTTCAAGCCTTGTTCCAAACCTTGCTCCAATCCCTGCTGAACGCCCTTTTCCCATTCCAAATCAAAAGCATTCTTAATTGTTGGGGAAGCGTTTTCCTTATTGTAAAGCTCCATTAACTCCGTCTCCTCTCGAATGATTGGCCGTATGAAAAAAGCCAGGTTCTAGAACAAATTCAAGTTCTAAAACAACCTGGCTCTCCTAGCCTACACAAGGATACAACTTTCACTGCAACATTTCCCTCATCTTTTCAATTTCCTCTTTTTCCAATTGCGTCACTTCTGCTATGAAATCCACTGGCGTTCCCTTTCTTAACATTTCCACGACCACTTTTTTAACACCTTGTTCCAAACCTTGCTCCAAACCCTGCTCCAAACCTTGCTCCAGTCCCTGCTGAACACCCTTTTCCCATTCCAGATCAAAGGCATTCTTAATTGTCGGGGAAGCGTTTTCCTTATTGTATAATTCCATTAGCTCCGTCTCCTCTCGAATGATTGGCCGAATTTCGTTTGATAGCTGTTTCGTATAGGCTTCTGGCAATTGTAACAAGTAGTCGATAAAATGAAAAACGGCTTGCACTGCGGTGCGTGAGTAGTTTTGATTCCTGATTAGCTCACGCATTAGCTTACTTTTGAACAGATAGCGTTGATGGGCTTCGTCTCTAGTCTGATGGAAAACTTTTGCTGCTAATACAATCTTGCTAAAAATATTCTCTGAGCGTTCCAATTCATCATTAGAATACGCTTCCGTTCGGTAATTTCGATAGGAATAGTTCAACTCAGTCCCTAAATAATTGTACGTAAAACGTTTTGGAATGGTATTTTTGTAAGGTGATGTGTGAACAGCGATGGCAACAATCTTTTCTTGATAGCGATCGTAGATGCGATAGAAATAGCGAAACATTCGTTCAGGAAAGTCAGATTCATTCTTACTTTGTACTTCGATATGGATAAGAATCCATTGTTCCTCACCATTTTTCAGTCGGACTTTCGCCAATCGATCTGCAAACCGCCGACCTTTTTTCTCGTCTGCAATTTCCTGAAACAGTTCCTTGTCCAAAAAATCAGTGGACTGTTCAAAATCAATCTGTGCGTGTAATTCCGGTGAAAAAAACAATACAAAATCCTCGAATAAATCACCAATGACTTTCTTCCATAAACCATCTTGATCCGACGAGCCGCCGTCATAAGTCACTTCTTCTTCTCTGACCCACGCCACCGCCATTTTTAACACACCCCCCATCTGTATTGGACAGTGCCAGTGCCAGAAGCATTCATGTTAATCCCATCAACTCGTATGGATATGCACTCAACAAATACAAACACACCAACTGCAGTGAATCAGTTTTATGTATATGCTATTGTAGGGAATTAACTGAATCCAACTAAGCACAGGTACTGGATTTTAAGTAAGCGACTGACGCGAGAATTGTTTTGCTTGAATCATTTTCCATGCGAAGTTATCCACTCTAGCATGGCGTGGCACGTATTTGTAATGCACTTCTTGGATGCTCTCGTCACGACCATGTTCAACTAAATCGGAAGTGATGTAAACAACCCCTTCGTACTTATTCATCTGCGTTCTTTTTTCATCTGTTACAACCGTAATCAGATCTGTCCTTTGTGCACGTAGATTTTCAATCAACGTTTCCGTTTCCGGATAATCTCCCCAAATAATCGCATTCGTGTACATTTCCCTATCCCCTTTGATGTATATTTGCTTTCTCATCCCATTATATCACTACCAAAGCAAAATGGAACTATATTGTATAATTTTTTAGAATAAAATAAAAATTATAGTCTACTCCTGCAGGTGTCTGTGTCACAACTTCACCAAATACGTTTTTGGGATATGTGTATTTGGCAAGTAGGAAATGCATAGTTTGGCAGTTAAAAATGTAGCTACTTGCCAACATCCATTTTATCGATTTAGTAAAGATTCTTTATGACGAAAACTCTCTCGATTAAATACTAT